>JAHHHE010000024.1 GCA_019359535.1 Gloeocapsa sp. UFS-A4-WI-NPMV-4B04 | reverse complement strand
TGAGGCTTTTTTCCAAATACTCTGCTGTCTCGGTTATCTCCAGTTTTAGTCGTCTTGCCATTGGGGGTAGCTCCCTTGCTGTTCTCCCCCCTATTCTGCTCCTTTTCATTTCACATTGGTATTAGCTTACTTCTTTCGATAAGGAAGGGGTAAGCTAAGAATACTTTTAGTTAATAATCCGTTATTTGAGAATTTGCTTACAGCTATCACAAGCAGCGTTTATTGTGCTAGGACTACCCTTGACTGAAGTGCCCCTAGATTGACTGCTCTTCCTGACTGTACCCCAATTGCAGCAGCGATGTCTGCTGGCAAGGCTTGACCGCCACCTATTGCAGGGCTACCTTGTTTGAGGCGGTAATCACCGTTTGTCTCGTCAACAAAGAACGGATTTGTTGCACTATTGCCTCCAAAAAGTCCATGCTGCTCAAAGCCAGTGGCTGACTTAAAAGCGCTAAGGGAGGAATAGTTTAGTGAGCAATTGCTTCGTCCTAAAGACCATTTAATTAAATCTTTGCTCGAAGACGTATCATAGTAGGCGTTGTAGTCAATATCAGCGATCATTGATGCCGACGATTGGAAGGTACTACAGTCTGAGGCTTGGAGGAGCGAACTGCCTGTTGCATTCGACAGAATATTATTTTTGAAAACATTACTGTGTGTGACCCACGTAATCCCAGCAGCGATTTCTTTAGGATCAGTGTTTTTGCGTCGCGAGTCTTTAGCAATAATTTGATAGCGATTCATTGACATTGTATTGTTGTACACCCGAGCCCTAGAAGAATCAGCAATCATAACACCCACATGATTGTGATGTATAACATTGTTAGCAATAATCGCTTTATGTGAAAGCTCAAAAAAAACACCCATCGATTCATTAGAACGAACGGTATTATTTACAACCGTAGCATTGGTAGAAGATGCGTCAAGCCACATCCCAGTACCGAAGTTGGATTCAACCAAGTTACGCCGCCAGACCACACCATCGCTAAAGATCACTTTAATTCCAGCTGCGCTCCATGTTTTGGAGAAACGCTCGATACCGTTGTAACTGAGCGTGTTGTCTTCCAACAGCATATTGTGTGCCCAGGTACCCCGAATGCCATGCATACCGTTATAGCTAAAGATATTGCCGCGCACAGTAGCATCAGTGGCTAAATACTGGAAATGAACTCCTCGTATTCCATTCCACACAAAGGTATTATTTTCTAGAGTTACATCAGATGTCTTAAGCAGCCCGATGCCATTTTCGGCGTAGTGTGCAAACCCCAACCCGCGTACTACTGTGTTTGATGGGTCAAAAGTACGGGTTTTTACTATATCAAAGGCCTCTTCCAGTGCTGTGGCTTCCACTGTCTTACCTGCTGGATTATCCCCAATATGCAACTGTTTATTGGCATAGTCGACGTAAAAGGTTCCAGGTACAACAGCCGCTTTGCTTGCCACTTGCTTGAGCGAAACACCGTCGATAAAGGTCATATCTCGATAGCCAGCCATCGGGTAATTTGGGTCAATATATTCACTGCCCACATTCGGAGCAAAGGCATAATTCCAGCCATCTTTACGCCAAGTAGAACCGTCAGCAACCCAACCAGTGACCTCGATACTACCTTTGAGCATCGGTTTTTCATGTGGGTATGCTTGCAACGTCAGTTTTTTTGTAATATCAGTCTCAACGTTGCGGTAAGTGCCACCGCGAAAAACAATTGTTGACCCAGCAGGCGCAGATTGGACTGCTTTGGCAACTGACATGGGTGAGTTGGGGCTGTTGCCAGTATTTGTATCTTTGCCATCAGGAGCTACATAGTACGCTCCTGCGGGAATCGGATAATTAGTATTTTTAATGTCATCTAAAGTAGCAGTACCACTGCCGGCGGCAACAGCTACACCCGGGGCCGCTAAAACGAGTGCTAGTAAAGCCTTAGTGAACAAAAGCCCCTTGAGTTGTTGGCAGTTGATGTTGCGATTCATTGTTAATCTCCGTGATGTAATCCAAGTGCTAAAAAAGCTGTGTTGTAAATAGATTGTTGTCTTAAGTGTTGTCGTCAGATGCACGACGATTTAGTGAGCTTTGAGTACTGATGCACTCAATGTTCAATCGATACATAAAACTGGGGATGCTCTTTAAACACTTACTAGCTCAATTGAGGCTGGTAGTGTCGGCAGTAGCGTGAAATCAAACCCGCTCTTTGCCTTAGTTGTGTCGATTATAGCTGCCGCCTTAGCGGCTGATCTCCAGTAGAACTACCACTTTTTCGCGTAATTACCCCGCACGTCTTCTCAGTGCTTCTGCGGTATTTTGCAGTTTATATTACTCATTGCACTGATACCTACTGAGACTACGCCTCACTGTTGCGGTTTTCGTTCTGCACAACGTGATATCGCAGGTTGTGTTGGAGTGCTGTTTCAGCTTCTACGTAGGTACTTGCTAGTAGATAGTAGTTCTTCTCGCCTTGAGTTTAATCTTTGAAATAACCGCCAGGTTTCTCCAGCACATCTGGCAACTGGGCTATGAGTTCGACTTCGGGGCTAAGTTCTCACCCTTCTCAGCTTTGGTTACTTACTTCCAACCTATTCATCTAGCTAGATTTTCTCTCAATCTGAAGCACTTTTATGACTTCGTACCACTTATTAATTCCTATTTTTAAAAGTTAGAAGGCTGTGATTTGCATCAATTTCATACATACGATAATTTAAGCAATTTCTATAAAAAATTGCTCCGTGACTATGAGCAAATGTAAATTATCGCTCAAGCATAGTTAGATCTTAGTTTTAGGAAACAGAAGTAAAAAAAATTAGGCATATGTGATAAATTCTCAAATGTTACATTTTTACTTTTATATAACTTATAGTTAGGTTTATCCCTATTTTATTGAAAATACTTATTAGACCTCCTCTGAAAATAGAAGACTAACTCTGTAATAGGATGGCAGCAATAGAAACCAATGGAGCTTGATACCCCAAGCACTCGACTTAATGTTGCAATTTTTTGAGCAACTGCTGTTCGGTACGTTGTGCAGCATCACTGGTGCGATAGTCGCGATAGGGCTGTTGCTGCCGCAGGATATGATAAACGGCAATTAGGATGCTAGGAAAGCGCCTCATATCGATACCGACTTCGGCAAGCAGCAACTATGCGCTTCGTTGTGCCCTAGGTGCGTGCTTCTTGCTGCGGTTGCCCGTTCGCGTCCACACTTAAGCAACAGACTACGACCATCTTTTTGTGAACATTGGTTCCAGTACACTCTTGATGCGTCACTTGCATTGGGCTTACCTCAGTTGGAATTGCACTGGCTCACCCGCCATGACGTTAATCGATTCTACGCGTGCGTACTGTCTCGCTTTAGACGAAATGCACAGATGGTTGTCCCAAGGGCGGGTGCGGTCAGTAAAAGTGCTCAGGCTAGTTGGCACTACTTGCAATTCGACCTCTGAACCAGTTGCTGTGACCTTACCACTTTCAACCGAGGTTGTGAGTAATCGCTCATGATGTCTCTTGCATAAGTGCTTTGTAGGTCATGTTGAGTCAAGTTAAACATCTCTTAGATTCTTCACAAAGTGAATAATGAAAACATAATTTTTTGATTTTTACAAGAAGTTTAATATATTCCTAGTTAAGCTTATTTGACCTAGGTGGAGCGGAAACACACTGTTTTTAAAAATTAGTTAGCTAGGCTTTATAGTATAACTACTTTAAATATCCCATGAATAGAGTTAATTGTACTCTAATTTAGAAAAACCCTAATTTTAATATTAATAATATAAGATTACTTGTGGCAATCTGAGCCAATGTTAAAGTTTATAGCTTGGGACTAGAATTAAAAGAGGTGCGATCGCGTTTTATGGCAAATTATGTTTTTATTTTGCATTAAGTCCCTAAGAACGAATTAATAATAATTGCTACTGCTACTGCTCGTGAGCTATAGCATTTTAGAAAGTCTCGGCTAGAAAGTTAAGCAAAAAAAAGGCTCACAGGGATTCATCCTGCAAGCACAAAGTTTTAATTAACACGCTGTACGGTTTACTATCGTCGGTCTGGTTAAAGTGTTTCTTGTATATAAACACTATTATGTTTTAAGCAGTATTGAATCTACATGGCTCAAGCTAGGTTCGACAATTTGGTTTGAAATATACTAGCAGAGAGTCCGTTGGTTTAATACTGTGTTGCCTGGAGTGCTCCCAAGTCTACTTTTACTCCCGAAGGTAACCCAAGGGCATTAGCAACCTCTGGTGGTAGAGCTTCACCACGACCGATCGCTGGGCTACCTGACTTGAGATGGAAATCCTCGTTGGTTTCATCCACGAAAAATGGATTAGTTGCAACGTTGTCAATCGCTAGGGAATTTGCTTCGTAACCGGTTGCTGACTGGAAGGCGGCAAGAGTACGATAAAGTACTGCACATTGGTCTGGAGTTCCCAATGACCAACGGATGACATTTCTTGGCTTAGTAGATAACGTGCGGTAGTAAGCATTGTAGTTAGAAGCCGCAATCATCAAATCTGAGCGCTCATCAGTATTGCAGTTTGAAGCATCGAAAAGTTTACCTTCATTGCCATTTGAGAAAATGTTATTTTTGACGACATGGTCGCGGGCTATCCACGTAATTCCAGCCGCGATTTCTTCAGGATTCGTGTTGTTACGTGCTGTATCCTTGACTACCAAGTTCACATTGTTTTTTGAAAGTGTGTTGTTGTAAACGCGAGCACTAGAAGAGTTCGACAACAAAATACCTACATGGTTGTTGTATGCTACATTGCCAGCCATGAGTGCCTTATGGGAAATTTCAAACATAACACCCATATTTTCGTTATAACGAATGGTATTATTTACAACGGTAGCGTTGGTAGAAGATACGTCAAGCCACATCCCAGTACCGAAGTTGGATTCAACCAAGTTACGCCGCCAGACCACACCATTAGTGTTGATAACTTTAATTCCAGCTGCTGTATATGGTTTGGAGAAGCGCTCGATATTGTTGTAACTGAGCGTGTTGTCTTCCAACAGCATATTATGTGCCCAGCTACCCCGAATGCCATGCATACCGTTATAGCTAAAAATATTGCCGCGCACAGTAGCATCACTGGACTGCTGGAAATGAACTCCTCGTACTCCATTCCACACAAAGGTATTATTTTCTAGAGTTACATCAGATGTCTTAAGCAGCCCGATGCCATTTTCGGCGTAGTGTGCAAACCCCAACCCGCGCACTACTGTGTTTGATGGGTCAAAAGTACGGGTTTCTATCATATCAAAGGCCTCTTCCAGTGCTGTGGCTTCCACTGTCTTACCTGCTGGATTATCCCCAATATGCAACTGTTTATTGGCATAGTCGACGTAAAAGGTTCCAGGTACAACAGCCGCTTTGCTTGCCACTTGCTTGAGCGAAACACCGTCGATAAAGGTCATATCTCGATAGCCAGCCATCGGGTAATTTGGGTCAATATATTCACTGCCCACATTCGGAGCAAAGGCATAATTCCAGCCATCTTTACGCCAAGTAGAACCGTCAGCAACCCAACCAGTGACCTCGATACTACCTTTGAGCATCGGTTTTTCATGTGGGTATGCTTGCAACGTCAGTTTTTTTGTAATATCAGTCTCAACGTTGCGGTAAGTGCCACCGCGAAAAACAATTGTTGACCCAGCAGGCGCAGATTGGACTGCTTTGGCAACTGACATGGGTGAGTTGGGGCTGTTGCCAGTATTTGTATCTTTGCCATCAGGAGCTACATAGTACGCTCCTGCGGGAATCGGATAATTAGTATTTTTAATGTCATCTAAAGTAGCAGTACCACTGCCGGCGGCAACAGCTACACCCGGGGCCGCTAAAACGAGTGCTAGTAAAGCCTTAGTGAACAAAAGCCCCTTGAGTTGTTGGCAGTTGATGTTGCGATTCATTGTTAATCTCCGTGATGTAATCCAAGTGCTAAAAAAGCTGTGTTGTAAATAGATTGTTGTCTTAAGTGTTGTCGTCAGATGCACGACGATTTAGTGAGCTTTGAGTACTGATGCACTCAATGTTCAATCGATACATAAAACTGGGGATGCTCTTTAAACACTTACTAGCTCAATTGAGGCTGGTAGTGTCGGCAGTAGCGTGAAATCAAACCCGCTCTTTGCCTTAGTTGTGTCGATTATAGCTGCCGCCTTAGCGGCTGATCTCCAGTAGAACTACCACTTTTTCGCGTAATTACCCCGCACGTCTTCTCAGTGCTTCTGCGGCGTTTTGCAGTTTATATTACTCATTGCACTGATACCTACTGAGACTACGCCTCACTGTTACGGTTTTCGTTCTGCACAACGTGATGTCGCAGGCTGTGTTACAGTGCTGTTTCGGCTTCTACGTAGGTACTTGCTAGCAGATAGTAGTTCTTCTTGCCTTGAGTTTGACTTGGAGGTTAAGTTCTCACCTATCTCAGCAGCACGAATGTATGCAGAGGTAGACTAAGCTATCACGGATGTTGCAGCAGTAATGACTCTGGATATTATCGGCTGGTTTACCACTGCTGTTGCTATATTTCACCCAATTGAGAACTGCTGTAAATTTAAGCTATCAATTCTGTAACGAGATTTTATAAAGTCACGGTTTAGCTTTTAAAATTTAGGGTCGGACAATTGTGACTTGATGAGACTATACATATATTCATTGCCCAATTTTATAAATAAATATAAAAAATTATCAGATTTATTAACATTGGTAGTTGAAAGCAAAAACGAATGATAATTATTAGCACTTATTTTTCGTTTTTTATTAATTATTACTACCTTTAGCTTCTAACGCAGTACAATAATGACTTATATAAAAGAATATTTAGATAGTGTTTACAACTAATTTTTATTAGCACATATATAGCTATAGCGAAAAGAGAGTAAATATTTATCTCTGAATTTACTAATAATTATTTTTGCTTAGAGAGTTAGAAAAGTGGTGAAAGACCTACTTAAGTAAACCTTTGGAAAAAATTATAGTGTATTTGGAATAGATGATATTACGCTTTTATATGAGGTAACTCTAATAAAAATGAGTAGATCAGCATTACACTAATCTACCCATTATTGAATTAAGTTGCACTTCGGAAACGTCGCTTACGCCTTCTGGCGATCGCTTTGCGCTTACGTTTCTCAATAGGAGTTTCAAAGTGACGCTGGCGTTTTATGTCTGGAAAAATCCCAGCTTTGGATACTTGACGTTTAAATCTACGCAGTGCTGACTCAATACCTTCATTTTCACCTACAACCACTTGAGTCATCCTGTCTCCTTATAAAATTGCATTATTTCACTTTAGGAACGATCGCTTATAAGTGAATGGAACAATGAACCGAGGTAAATCCAAAAGTTAGGGTATAGTAATGTAACTTCCTCACCTAACACACATCTTATTACCGTACAACTCACGTAGCTATAAAGTATAGTTCGTTTTAAAGTATTGTTCACTTATAGAAAGAAAACAATGACTATCTTAGATTAATCAAATCTATTGTTTCTAAAAGTGTTCTTTAATAGATTGAATACCTTAGCTTCGCAGCTTAGTAGCGCCGAGAATATCCCTGGTTATTGTTGTTTCCCCAGTTTCCACTATCAGAGCGGCTTCTCTCTTCGCGAGGCTTTGCTTTATTCACTTTCAGGGCGCGACCCATCCAATTAAACCCGTCAAGGGCATCTATAGCAGCAGTTTCAGCAGCTTCTGTTTCCATTTCCACAAAACCAAAGCCTCTTGGACGACCACTTTCACGATCAGTAGGCAGTTGAACGCGCTTTACAGTTCCATATTCGGCAAACACACCCGTGAGGTCGTCTTGCGTGACCTCAAATGATAGATTGCCTACGTATATTGACATTGAGCCTCTCCCGAATTACATCGTCTAGAGATATTTTATTCGGAAAAGCGCCTGTAGCTATTAAAAACAAACACTAACCGCCGAATTTACTTCTCTATTAATATCATAACACAGGAAATGTCTGGGCAAACAAAAATTTGATTCATCTAAATAAATTATTGTCAATTAGTGTATAGGAGGATTTTTTATGGGTAAAAATTTAATTCGTGTAATTCATTCAATTATTTCAGGTGATGCTTTGATTGAAACGGTACTTAATTATTATTCTATTGGTACGTCCCGCAGTTGCTAGATATATAAGCGAGGTCTTAATGATACCTATTTAGTAACAACTGAGCAAGAAAAATATATTCTGCGGGTTTATCGCTGTGGGTGGAGAACGAAGGAAGAAATTGATTTTGAACTAGAACTGCTGGCATTTCTGCATGAACAAAGGTATTCGCCAACTTGATGCAGCTGAAATTGCATCAATTCCGATATTTGTCAAAGTCGCCCATATTTGGGTGATGGGAATCAGTACAAGTGTAGTAGGAGATATTTTGCCTTATGGGTGGTTTACTGACGAGCTTGATACACGCTTGGAAACATTGAGGAGTCTTGATAATTATAATAATGGTAATAAGTACCAAAATAGAGTTATGAGTTGCTGAATGTAGTCAAGCTCTGAATTAAAAAGTTGACAGTTGACAGTTGACAGTTGACAGTTGACAGTTATTCGTGAGGTTTTTGGACAAGGGGATTTTTATTCCCCACCCTCAAACAATCCACCAAAAATGGTGGGGGATTTTTATTCCCGATCTGCGGGACAATTGTCAATTGTCAATTGTCCACTGTTAAATGAGGAATTGCAATTTTTAAATATAGTAGTCAGGAATTACACTATGAATACACAGCTAACAAATTTACCAATTCCTTCGCACTTTGAACCCCAAAAAGTAGGAGAAGTCTGGCGCGTACCTTATCAAGAAAGAGCAGTCCAGGCGAGAGATTGGGCAAATAAGCACGATATCAAGCCATCGGGTGTTGATAAAAACCGTGTTTGTCTACTACTAATTGATGTCCAAAACACATTCTGCATTCCCGAATTTGAATTATTCGTAGGTGGATCTGGTAGTGGTGCAGTGGATGACAACAGGCGGCTGTGTGAGTTTATCTACCGCAATTTGGGTGTGATTAGCGCGATCGCACCCACAATGGATACCCACACTGCAATGCAGATTTTCCATCCCCTATTTTGGATTAATAAAGCAGGCGTTCATCCTACGCCAGCTACTACGATCACTTTGGCAGACATTCAACAAGGGGTTTGGAAAGTTAACCCATCTGTTGCTGATAGCATTGCCGCAGGGGATTACCAATCACTGCAAACACACGCTCTACATTATGCTACTTCTCTAAGTCATTATGGTAAGTATCCGTTAACAGTATGGCCTTATCATGCAATGTTAGGTGGTATTGGTCATGCTTTGGTTTCAGCTATAGAGGAAGCAGTATTTTTTCATGCGATCGCTCGTAACAGCCAAACTCAATTTGAAATTAAAGGCAATAATCCTTTAACTGAAAACTACTCTGTATTACGTCCAGAAGTCCTAGAAGGTGCTGATAAACGACCAATTGCCCAGAAAAACACTCGCTTGATTGAGCAGCTATTAGAATTTGATATATTAATAATTGCTGGACAAGCTAAAAGTCACTGTGTTGCCTGGACGGTTGATGATTTATTAACTGAAATTCAGGTGAGAAATCCCGAACTTACCAAGAAAGTATATCTGCTAGAAGATTGCTCTTCTCCTGTTGTCGTTCCCAATGTTGTAGACTACACACAGCAAGCTAATAGCGCCTTTGAGCGTTTTGCAGCAGCAGGAATGCACCTTGTAAAATCTACTCAGCCGATTAGCAGTTGGCCCGACATTATGCTTTAAAAGTACATTTTTGCTTTATGAAATAATATTTCTGTTGTTTGTCAAATGAGAATACATTAATAATATTAACCAAACAACACTAAAGCAGTTGCTAGTTTAATTTGATATATCCCCAACAATTACTAAGTAACATTTATCTTAAGCGGGCAGCGAGAATCGAACTCGCATTATTAGCTTGGAAGGCTAAAGTTTTACCACTAAACTATGCCCGCACAACAACTTAGCTGATTGTAAGTTGGTATTAAACTACTATAGCATAGTTTTCTTTTAATTAAAGCTTCTAAGGCAAACTTGGGAGAATATTAGTTAATCTCTAGGTTGACGGAAAAAGTTAAAACTGTTTCATCGACTCCTCGCAGTTGCAGTGGAGTACATTTAATAATTTCATCTTCTTCAAGGTAATCTGCTACAGTTGCAGAAACAAGGATCTGCGAGGGTGCGGCGGCTTGTTGGAGTCGGGCAGCAATATTTACACTAGGGCCAATTGCTGTGTAGTCAGCACGTTCGGCACTGCCAAACATTCCTACTACTGCTGTACCTTGATGAATGCCACATCGGAATTGAACAGGAGTATGGAAGTTTTTGGGAGGAATCCTTCCCCCCAAAACACTTCCGCTGCTATTATTTTTCATTAGTCCATGATCAAACCAGCGCTGGTTAAGCAATGAAAGTGAGTGGTGCATAGATTTTGCCGTTGCGATCGCCCGTTTTGCTTGTTCGTTGGGCGAGACTTCTTCCGGCGCACCAAAAATAGCTAAAATTGCATCTCCCATAAATTTATCTACAGTACCACCGTTATCAAACACAACTTTAGTCATTGTTTCTAAATATTCGTTTAATAACTCTGCTACTCGGCGCGATCGCAAGGTATTTGCCAAAGCTGTAAAACCAACAATATCACTAAACAAAATTGTAATTAAACGCGGTTCTGGACGCAGATCCAACATTAATTCACGCCTTGCTGCCTTCAGAACCATCGCTGGAGGTAAAAAACGCTTCAGCACTGACTGAGTTAAATAAGTATTCAATTCCACAACCCGTCGTTCATTTTCCTTCAAAGCTAATAAATTTCGGACTTCAGCCAAAAGTTCCCGATTATTAAACGGTTTAGCAAGATAAGCATCCGCCCCACCTTCTGTCCCGGAAATCCGGGTTTCTTCATCAGTTTTCGCTGTCAGAAGAATAATTGGGATTCCCTTTAAATTCTCTTGTTTACGAATTGAACAAATCATTTCCAAACCTGATACTTGGGGCATCATCAAGTCGGTGACAATCAGATCGGGACAATGAATTTGAGCTAGACGCAAACCTTCTACGCCGTTATGTGCCGTTTGAACTTGATAGCCGCCTTCAGAATGCAGAATCTTGGAGACATAAGCACGGAGATCAGGGTTGTCGTCCACCACCAAAATTGTCGGACTAGAAGTAGAGACAGCAGTTTCTTCTTTAGCCTCTTGCAAAACCTCAATGTCTGCTAATTCTACAGCAGCGTTACGGACTTCTACTTGTGTAGGTACTTCTAAAACAGAGTCAAGGGGAAGGTGAGTTGTCCCAGTTTGCAGCCAAACTGTAAAAGTGCTGCCTTCGCCATAAACCGACTCTAGGGAAATTTGACCTTTATGAAGTTCAATTAATTCTTTGACCAGAGCTAAACCTAAACCAGTGCCTTCGGATGAACGGTTAGTTGATACATCTGCTTGGTGGAAGCGCTCAAATAGTCGGGGTATCTGCTCTTTGGGAATGCCAAGACCTGTGTCTTTGACCTGTAATAAACAATGATTACCTGCTGTTTCTAGGCTGACGGTAATACTGCCACCAGCAGGAGTAAACTTCATTGCATTAGATAAAAGATTGTAGAGTACCTTGTCAAACTTTTCTGGATCGAGGTATAAAGGCGGACAGTGGTTAAATTTAGTAACTAGCTGTATTCCTTTCTTGTCACAGTATGGGCGAAAAGCCTCCACAATTTGGCTAACAAAGGCAACTATTTCACAAGGGCGGAAACTAGGTTGCATCCGGTCTGCATCAAGTCGCTGGAGGTCGAGGAGTTGATTTACTAATCGTAGTAAACGGCGGGAGTTACGCAAGGCGATCGCCGCTTGTTCTAGGGGTAAATCTTGTTGTTGTTCTATGGCAGACTCTAGTGGCCCCAACATCAAAGTTAGGGGAGTGCGGAACTCATGGGAGATATTTTGGAAGAACTGAGTTTTCTGGCGATCTAATTCCAGCAAGCGCTCGGCTAGGGAGCGAGTTTTTTGGTAGAGTCGAGATTGCTGTACAGCGATCGCGGCTTGGGCTGCTACTGCTTGAGCTAATTCAACTTCTGTTGCTTGCCAGCGACGCGGCTGATGAATTTGGCGGAGTGTAATGCTGCCGATACTCTTGCCATCTATAACTAACGGTACTACCAAAAGTGCTAAAGCGGGCGATCGCAGTGGTAAATCTAGCCCCTTCATTTCTGGTTGCTGGCTAAGATCATTAATTATGACTGGCTGTTGCGTCTTCAGCATTTGCTGTAGTACAGGGTTTCCAGCAATCGGAGAACGTGACTGCGGCAGATGAGGAGTTTTTCCAGGATTTTCGTCTTTGTCATATAACCCGACACACTGGACAAACTCGTCCTCTTCTGTCCATAGTGAAATAGCACAGCCGTCTACGAATAAAGCTTGTCCTAGTTGTTGGGTAATGGCAGCAAAAATATCTTGAGGATCGAGGCTAGAACGAATAGCCGTAGTAATCTTATTAATTAGCGCTTCACGTTGAGCAAGAGCCGAAATACGATCATAAGCACGTGCTTGAGCAAGAGCGATCGCCGCTTCGTTCGCTACCATAACTACAAGTTGCACTTCGTCATCTTGCCACAGACGCCGCTGGTAGCACTGGTGCAGCGCCAGCACTGCTATAAGTTCCTGTTGGTAAATTAGTGGTACAACTAGGCTAGAGCAGATATTCGCTGCCTGGTAAGCTGAAGCAATTTGGCTAAAGCAAGTATTATCCTGGATACGCTGATCGATTGTGACATCATTAATTACCTGCACTTCTCTTGTTTCCCACACTGTCTGAATTAGAACAGAGGAGTTAAGAGTATCTTTAAGCGACTCTGACACCTGAATATTTCTGGAATCTTCCTGTATCTTTATTTTCCGCCGTTGCTGCTGATAAATGAATGATTCATCAACTATGGAGTTATCTTGAAAGGGGCGCAGAATACAACAGCTTGCCTCTAACATTTGACCGACAGTATCTACAATTGTCTGGAGAATTTGGCGATAGTCGAGGGCGTTGCGAATCGTATTTGTAACAGTATTGAGTAATGATTCTCGCTTGAGTATGCGGCGCAATTCCTGTGTACGAAACTTCAGAACCTTGTGGGTATCCAAGGCTTGTTCCACTATCGCTTTGAGTTCTTCAGGGTTCCAAGGTTTGGTTACACATTTGAAAACTTTACCAATGTTGAGCGCTTCTATTAGTTCTTTTTCATTTGTGTAACTGGTTAGAATGATTTGCAGAATATCGGGATACTTAGCTGCCGTTAAACTTAAAAACTGAGATCCACTCAGCAAAGGCATTTGTTGATCTGCAATTAATATTGCTACATCGCCTTCACTCGCCAGAATATCTAGAGCTTTTTTTTCTGAACCTGCTTTTAGCACCTTATAGTCTTGCTCCAAGGTACTGTAAAGCATCTCAAGACTATCGAATTTATGAGCGATGACTACAATTTTTGGCTTACTGTTAAGTTGAATTTCATGCAACACAATTAGATCTGCAAAGGCAGTTAAATAAACATAATGGCAACTACAAACAAAGGAAGCTGCGGATAGCCCCTAATCAGATCTTAGAACTTATTAAGTTCCAGAGTTGGATCGATAATCAGGATGTAATCAGCATCAATTAGGAAATACTTTTGGCGATCGCACTGAATATTTTTGCATCAATTGGGAAATTTCTGGATTGTACAACCGGAGATAGTTCCAATAATTGCCAAAAACCTGTCTGACATAACCTTTGGTTTCATCAAACGGAATTGCTTCTACAAATTCATCTGCATTGTTGATACCTAGTTGATTCACCCATTTTGAGACATTTCCAGGTCCAGCATTGTAACTCGCAACAGCTAACAGAGAATTATTATTATATTCCTGGTGGGTGTAATCCAGAAACCATGTACCTAATTTAATATTATCGTTAGGATTTTCCGCGTTGTATTCTTTAATATTACTTTTTTGAGCTATCCATTTAGCTGTACCAGGCATTACTTGCATTAATCCGGTAGCACCAGCAACAGAGCGGATTTTTGGTTCAAATCGCGATTCTTGGCGAATTAAGGCTGTTACCAGTAAAGGATTAAGCCTGCGCTCTTGTGACCATGTTTCAATCTCTGCTAAATAAGGAAACGGATAACGAGCTTGCCAGTATGCTAATTGTTGACTAAGCGCTTGGTATTCAGCTTGCTCTTGAGGAGTTTCTCTGTCTTCTAGAGTGGAAATTTGGGAAATTCCTAGTAAGTTTTCGCCGTTTGTTATCCGCATCAATCCATCGGTAAATTGTTCTGCTACCGTTGGCTGGATATCATTTTGGAATTCTGCTTGCCACAGCGTCCAAGCGTCTGATTGACCTAACAGATACAATTCTTTCAATGTGGCAGAACCAGCAGGTAAAAGCGATCGCGTTGGCGGTACTACTTGGGGAGTTAGCTGACGCACGGTGTCAAAATTTCCTACGTCTAAACCTAGCGCTGCTGCTGACCGCCAAGCATAATAAGACTGGGGAAACTGACTCAGCACATACTCAAAGGCTGCTTTAGCATCGTTTTTGCGTCCCAACTTGATCGCCCATTTGCCTACCCAAAAGCCCGCCCTGGGAGCCAAAATACTTTTGGGGTTGCGAGTAGGAAGCGGCTGCGCCCAAAGCCAAGCTCCCCGATAATCTTTAACTGCGGCTCGTTGTTGTGCTATTTTCCAGCGGTATTCCGCCGCCGCATCAGAATCACCATACTTAGTTAGCAGCCATTGACGAGTTTGGGCTGCTGATTTTTTACTTTGGAGGGTGTCAAGAATTTGGGCTTTTTCTACTAGGGCTTCACCTGCTTGCTGCGGAAACGAACTAATTACTCGATCTAGATATATCAAAGCATCTGCTGTTTCTGCCATTTGTGCCAGATGCAAAAGTGCAGTACCACTTTCTTTGGCATTAGGAAAGTTACGGAGTAGCTGTTGATAAGCAGCGATCGCTTCTGTCTTTTGAGCGCTTAGTTGCAAGCCCCGACCGATCCGATAATTGTTAACAGGTGTCCCAGGTGTTTGAGCATACGCAGCAGCAGCTTTTTTGTATAAATGATTTTTCCAATAGCCAAAAGCGATCGCTTCCCAGTCTTGCGGTTGCAATTGAGCCGCATATTTGTTTACTAGCTGGTCTAAAACTACAGTATCGGTTTCATAATCATGTTTCGCCAACAGCAATAGTAACTGTGGCTGATTAGGATTTTGCTTTAACAACAAGCGGGCTATTTCTAGGGTGCGAGGATGAGAGGGAAATCGGGCGATCACACTCTGCCAATATTGCGGATTATTCCGCCCTAGTACAAACATCGCTTCGGCTGCTACAGGATTATCTCCATAGAGTTTTAGTAAATTCTGCCAAGTTGCTTCAGCTTTTGGATCGCCTGTTAGTTCGTAAGCTTGGGCGCGTTTTAGGGTAATAGGTGCTGCTAAAATAGGATAACTTTGTGCTAACCCTTCAAGCCAATTAAGGGCAATTTTGCCTTGCTGTTGATTAATTGCGTCACTTGCCAAGAGGTAACGAGCGCGAGCGCGATCTAGGGAGCGAGGTAGTTGGGCGATCGCTTGCAATTGTAACGCTCGTTTTGCTGGCGGAACTGACACGAGTTGCAGAACGGCTGATTTGGGGTTTTCTGATAGCACCTGTTCTTGAGACTGACTCCAGTTTCCTTGTAGCCAGTTACTATTTGTGACTACCAGTGTTGTCCCAATCAGCAGGACACACAGCCCCGCAGCACCAGCAGCCAGAGGAACTTGATTTTTCCATCGCTGCAACATAAATATTCGCGCCTAAATGGGTAATAATTTCCTGAAACTCTAGCATTATTAACCCTTAATTTTCAGGATATACAAATTTAAGTTTTTGTTTGTACAGCCAAGCTGTTTTGAAAATAAAAGTGCCGTTTGATCTTTTCATCGCTCGTACACTCTTACTGACCACAAATTTTTTGCAGGGTAGTAACAAAGTCTGGATAAGAAACGGCTGCTGCTTCCGCACCGTGAATCGTTGTTGTATTAGTAGCGTTGAGAGCCGCGATCGCTAAACTCATAGTAATCCGGTGATCTGCGTGACTATCGACATTAGTACCAGTCAGGGGAGTACCACCAGTAATTTCCAAACCATCAGGTAATTCCGTTACCTTGGCTCCCAACTGGTTTAGCTGAGTTGCCATTACGGTAATGCGATCGCTTTCTTTGACTCGCAATTCAGCTGCATCCCGAATTATTGTTGTTCCTTGAGCAAAAACACCTGCTACCGCTAAAATCGGAATTTCATCAATTAACCGCGGAATCAAGTCTCCAGCAATTGTGCATCCTTTTAAAGAACTGGAACGCACTCGTAAATCAGCAACTGGTTCACCAGCAACAACGCGCTCATTTTCTAGCTTAATATCTGCTTCCATCATTGCTAAGGCTTCCAATATCCCTGTGCGAGTCGGATTAACACCTACATTTTCAATTACCAACTCAGAACCCGGTACAATCGCTCCAGCGACTAGCCAGAAGGCAGCTGAACTAATATCACCTGGAACTACTACTGTTTGTCCATGCAACTTGGCTGGACCAGTGACGGTGACACTATTGGTTTCAGGATCAACGCTAAGTTCTGCGCCAAACGCTTGCAGCATTCGTTCGCTGTGATCGCGAGAAAGGGCTGGTTCAGTTACCGTCGTTTGTCCTTCTGCCATTAACCCGGCTAACAGGATACAGGATTTGACTTGTGCTGATGCAATTGGGGAGTGGTAGTGAATCGGGCGCAGATTTTGCCCTTTAATTGCTAGTGGCGCAAACGAGTTATTTTGTCGTCCCCAAATTTTTGCTCCCATTTGTTGCAAAGGATGAACGACACGAGACATCGGACGCGATCGCAAGGAATTATCACCCGTAACGACAAACAACCGCTCTGAATGCGCTGCTAATAGCCCTAGCATCAAACGTAACGTTGTGCCAGAGTTGCCCGCATTCAATATATCAACTGGCTCTTGTAGCTGCCCTAGCCCAATACCTTGAACCCGCACCATTTCTGTATTTAACTGGGAAATATCTGCTCCCATAGCGCGAAAACAGCTAGCGGTACTGCGGGGATCTTCGCCTAGAAGTAACCCATTGATTTGAGTTTCGCCAAGTGCGATCGCCCCCAACATCAAAGCCCTGTGGGAGATAGATTTATCACCTGGAACTGTAATCCGACCATGTAAAGATAATCCAGATGCAGGTTTTTTGATCATCAAATCCTGCTGATTTTCAGTAGTTTCTAAAGTAACAAAGGAATCCGACATTGGGATTATAAAGCTAGGTAGTTTGTGTGCGTTAGATCCTACCTTTTTCTTGCCCCACACGCTTAATACTTAAGTTTTAGCTATTGGCTAGTGCTAGAAAAATGTGTTGATTGTTCCGAACGTGATATATCTTAGTGTATATACCGTAGATTCACTTAATTGATTTATTTAGCACTGTTAAGCTATGCAATCTTTCAGTAAATTTCCCATTGAAACAAACTAAAGCTAGAGTTAACTTCTTTATGTTGGCTTGTGTTATCTATTTAAGTTAAATTAAACGATTAATTTTCTCAATAATTGGAAATAAATCTAACTAAAATTTGCGCCTATTTGCTGTCAAACTTGCACAATTTACACAACTCATCATACACTTTTCTATTGCACACTCGCTTTTGGTTGGTATTTCTTTCATTCAAAAAATTGTGAGTGTTCAGTTATCTAAAACTCCTCAGTGTTTAATTCTAACTTTTTATGCTGACACATCACTGTATACCTGTATGTCTTTCATTGATTTCTACCGACCTACCGATTTGGTCTGTAGTAGAAACTGCTGCAACCCTGTATCAAAAAGACACTGAGCGATTCCATTTATTGATAGCAGAACCACCAACCCAGAATCAGCAACCTCCCGACGAAGACTCTAATCCGGTTCCTGCTGCCAAGCCGCGGCTTTTATGGCTGAATATCTCGCCTTATCGAGTAACCATGACAATGCAAGGCAACGGTCAGGTAAATTATCGTCACTATTGGGAACAAGGTGTTTACGGACTTAGCCGTTATTGGTTACGAAATCAGTCTTTAGAGAGTAGCGAACAAATGTGCTTTCGTAATTTTACCCGCAGCTTAAGACTAACGGGTCGCACTTTGCCAGAGCATTTGCGACTGGAATATGAATTGTGGTCAGAAAAAATCCAACTGGGAAGCTATGTTTTAACCCTGGATCTCCAGCATTAACAACTTTTGAAGTTATTTTTGTAACATTGCTTAAGCCATTGTACTTGGAAAATGCCTGGGTAGGGCATTGCATCTTTAGGCAAAAAAAGTGTCTATTGATATTGCTCCCTAAAATTGACCGCTAATGAGAAAAATCTCTGTACTACTGTTGGGCATTAGCTTAACGATAGCTAGCTGTAGTGCTCCTCAGAACAATCAAGCAGCAGATCCTAGTCCTACAATAGCTACAACCGTTGAAGCTGGACAGAACACACAGACTAAGCCTTTAGTGGTGACAACAGTTGCCCCGATTACTAATATAGTCAGTAACATTGCTGGCGATCGCGTCCAGGTACAGGGTATTGTTCCCGAAGGTACAGACTCCCATACCTTTGAACCTAGACCCTCAGATGCTGAATTAATCAGTAAAGCCGATCTAATTCTTGTCAATGGCTTAGAGTTGGAAGCACCCACGCTCAAGTTAGCGAAATCCTCCAAACCCGAAGATGCCGAAATTTACGAACTTGGCAGCAACACAGTTACCAAAGAGCAGTGGGTTTTCGATGCCAGTTTTCCCAAAGAAGGAGGTAAGCCGAATCCTCACCTCTGGGTAAATACCAAGTATGCTGAAGCCTACGCGAGACTAGCAGCCAAGCAGTTAACTGAGCTAGACCCTGCGGGAGCAGATTATTATGCTACCAACTTGAAGAACTACCTCGAACGTCTGACGGAACTAGACAAGGTGACTCGTGCTGTTGTAGCCACAATTCCGCCACAAAATCGCCAGCTTTTGACGTATCACGACTCTTGGGCGTACTGGGCAAAAGATTATGGTTTTGATGTGATTGGCGCTATTCAGCCAGCAGATTTCAACGAGCCTTCTGCTCAAGATGTAGCGACACTAATTGATCAAATTCGGGAAACTAAAGTCCCGGCGATCTTTGGCTCGGAGGTGTTTCCTAGTAAAGTAGAAGAGCAAATCGCCCGTGAAGCAAAAGTAAAAACAGCTAATACCAGCGACGATGACTTGCCGGGTGAAGGTTCAGCCAATGCAATGGAAAATACTAATCCGCAGCATACTTACATTGGGATGATGGCAGAGAATCTGCGAATTCTGGCGGAAAATTTAGGTGGAAATCCTGATTTGGTTAATAGTCTTAACACTGCAAATGTGGTTGGGCCAACTGCTACTGCTACTGCTCCATCAACCAAGTAGTATCAGGATAACTTAATGCAACCAATACTCGAAGTTAGAAACCTGGCTTGTGGCTATCAAACACATCCAGTGTTTACACGAGTCGATTTGACTCTTTATCCTGGTCAACTCTCTGGGTTAGTAGGGCCATCAGGTAGCGGTAAAAGTACTTTAATTAAAGCAATTTTAGGGTTAGTTAATCCTTGGGCTGGAGAAGTTTGGTTTCGCGGAAAGCGGTTAAAGCCGGGAACAGCACCGCCAAAAGTCGGCTATGTGCCGCAGGTAGAAACAGTAGATTGGAACTTTCCTGTCACAGCTGAAGAAGTGGTGATGATGGGGCGTTATCAACAACAAAAAATTTGGCAAAGTTGGCCGTCGAAGCGCGATCGCATTGCTGCCAGAGAACTGCTTAGTCGTGTTGGGGTAGAACATATTGCTCGTCAGCCAATTGGTGAACTATCAGGTGGCCAACAGCAACGGGTTTTCCTTGCCCGTGCCTTGGTAGGAGAACCAGAAATCGTCCTTTTAGATGAACCTACGAGCAGTTCAGATTTGCACGTTCAGCATGAACTTTTGCACTTGTTAGCTGAACTCAACCAACAAGGTTTGACAATTTTACTTTCTACCCACGACCTCAACTCAGTAGCAACTCACTTGCCTTGGGTAGTTTGTTTCAATCATGGCTTAATTTGCCAAGGTCAACCGATTGATATTTTCACTCCTCCTAACCTTGAGCGGACTTTTGGTGCAGAAATGGTAGTTTTTCATCAAGAAGATCGAATTTTAATTGCCAGTGGTGGCACTTCTTTGCGCCATCGAATGCAGGATAATTTACCGGAAGTTTTACGCCAAACTAAGTCAAAATCTGCTTAAGTTGATGTTTTTGGGGCAGTATCAAGGAGTTATGAAGTTATAATGGCTGATCCTAGCTTCTTCCCCTCACCCCTAACTGCACGCTCGTCGCCTTAACGGGATGAGATGAGAGATTGGGGGAGGAATCCTTCCCCCCCCCAACTCTCTCAGATTACGTCCGGAATAATTCGCACCGTTCCTCTCTCGACAACCTCGGTATGGCGCTGCCTCCCCTAGATGGGTGTTACAAGTTTCCTTCTCTGTTTCCTTTGACATCCTCCCTGGTCTAAAGACACAGGGATTCCTAAGACTCACTGGCTGTGGTTTCTGCTTCCTTCCCTTTCGGGTTTCACGCAACCGCCCTTTAGACTCATGCCCAGCAGGTCTTACGTTCGCTCCACAGACTGCAACTGCGAGTCCCGCAGCCAGAACATTTTTACTTGCGTTGATATCACGGTCATGGTTAATCCCACATTTAGGACAATCCCACTCCCTTACATTCAACGGCATTTTATCTACTATATGCCCACAATTCCCGCAGCGTTTAGAGGTTGGAAACCATCGGTCAATTTTTATCAGTTTACGTCCGTACCAGTCACATTTGTAAGCAAGCTGGCGGACAAGTTCTCCCCAACTAGCATCACTAATGCTCTGCGCCAGTTTATGGTTTTTCACCATATTTTTGATAGCCAAGTCTTCAACTACTATCGTTTGGTTTTCACGCACCAGTTGAGTAGTTAGCTTATGCAAAAAGTCTTTTCTACTATCAGTTATTTGTCCATGTACCTTAACTACCTTGACTCGCCCTTTGTCTCTGTTATTCGATCCTTTCTGTTTGCGAGACAAAGATTTTTGGACTCTTCTTAGCTTAGAGTGCAGTTGCTTAAAGTGTCTAGGATTAGCGATTTTGTCTCCATTGCTCGTCGCAATCAAGCTAGTTATCCCTACGTCTAAACCGATAGATTTATCAGATTTCGGCAGTGATTCGATAACTGTATCAACCAACAGAGAAACGTGAAAACGCCCAGAAGCATCCAGCTTGACTGTAACAGTAGATGGTTCACATCCTTTGGGCAACTGCCTACTCCAACGAATAGGCAATGCTTCAGTACACTTGGCGAGCGTTACTTGTCAATCCTTCCACTTAAAAGCAGACTTGGTAAACTCTGCACTACCACCGTTATGCTTCTTTTTGAAGTTGGGATATTTAGCGTGTCCTGCCCAAAAGTTGGCAAACGCTTTTTGCAAGTGTCTAAGTCCCTGCTGCAAAGGTACGCAGCTAACCTCGCCCAGAAATTGCAAGTCTTCCTGCTTTTTCCAGTTGGTCAGCATGGCAGAAGTATCGACGTAATCAATTCTTTCTTGGCGTTCGTACCAAGCCTCCGTTCTTGCCGCCAGCGCTCGGTTGTAAACCAAACGCGCACACCCCATTGTCCTTCGCAAGAGAGACTCTTGTTCGGGGGTTGGGTAAACGCGGTAACGGTAAGCTTTTTGCATACCTTTATATCACGTATTCTGGAAAGCTCAGTGACATCGAGCCACATCGCTTTCCGCTCCTATCCCTCCCTGCCCTAAAACGGCTTTCTTTTCTCGGAGAATCCCGATGAACTTTTTACTCGCACCCTTTGGCTACGAATTTTTCACCCGTGCCATGCTAGTTGGTATGATGGCAGGTCTGTTATGCGGCGTTATGGGAGTTTATATTACAACTCGCCGGATGAGCTACATTGCTCACGGTTTATCCCATGCCATCTTGGGGGGAGCCGTGCTGAGTTACGTGCTGGGCTTAAATTTCTACGTCGGCTCTGGAATTTGGGGATTTGGCTCTGCTTTGTTGATTCAGTACCTGACAGGGCGCAAAGTATACTCTGATGCAGCAATTGGGATTGTCACTACCGCTAGTTTTGCTTTAGGGGTAGCTGTGATCAGTACCTATCGAAAATTTAGCCAAAATTTTGAAGCGGCGCTGTTTGGCAATGTTCTAGGTGTTGCTCCGAGTGATTTATGGATTGTTACGGGGGTAACAATTGTTTTACTTAGCTTGGTTTTCTTTTTTTATCGCCCATTGCTGTTTTGGTGTTTTGATCGAGATGTTGCCCAGGTTCATGGTGTACCCGTCTTAGCGATGGATACTTTGTTTGCTTTGATGCTGGCAACTTTACTTGTCGCAACTTTAAATGTATTGGGTGTAACACTAATTATTTCGGCAGTTGTGATTCCGGCTTCGATCGCGCGACTTTTGAGTAACAACTTTGGCTACATGATGATTATTTCAGGGGTTATAGGAGCCGCGATCGCCTTTTTTGGAATCTACATCAGCTACTACTTCGATGTCGCCTCTGGAGCAAGTGTTGTGCTGCTTTCAACGCTAATCTTTGGCTGTGTGTTACTTTGGACTCGTTTTCAACGTAGGCACAAACGGCATATTCCGTCTTTACATTAGGAGTGAGTAGTGAGTAGTGAAGAGTGGGAAGAGGAATTTATTTTATTTGTACTCAGTGTGCGATCGCTTAACCAAAATAAAAGTGAGTAGTGAGGAGTGGGGAGAGGAATTTATTTTATTTGTACTCAGTGTGCGATCGCTTAACCAAAATAAAAACGATATGTCACCTAGCGTGCTGTGATACGCTATCCCAAATGAGCAGTGCCAGAGGTATTGAGGATGAATAAACTGCGGGTAGGGTTGCTGTTTGGCGGGTGTTCAGGAGAGCATGAAGTTTCGATTAATTCAGCACGAGCGATCGCAAATGCTTTAAGCGCTAGCCACAACGCTGACAAATATGAAATTCTGCCTTTTTACATTCAAAAAGATGGGCATTGGCTAGCTGGGCAAGTACCACAACAAGTTCTAGAATCTGGTATACCACTACTGACACAATCAACTACCAACATTGCCTCAATAAACCAGCCGGAGGCGTTAACAAACAGAAATCAAATCAGTTGCTGGCAATCTCCCTCCCAAGTAATGGAAGTTTTTGGGAGGAATCCTTCCCCCCAAAACACTTCCGCTGACGTTGATGTCTGGTTTCCAATTCTGCATGGGCCTAATGGTGAAGATGGCACAGTACAAGGGTTGCTGAAATTAATGCAAGTTCCCTTTGTGGGATCTAGCGTTTTAGGCTCGGCAATGGGGATGGATAAAATTGCCATGAAAATGGCTTTTGCTGCTGTTGGATTAAAGCAAGTAAAATACCTAGCACTCAACCGTTCACAGGTGTGGTCTAATCCTTGTATTTATCCTAAGCTGTGTGACCAAATCGAGGAAACTCTAGGCTATCCGTGTTTTGTCAAGCCTGCTAATTTAGGCTCATCAGTAGGTATTGCTAAAGTGCGATCGCGTAGTGAGCTAGAAATTGCCCTAGATCATGCTGCCAGTTTAGATCGACGGTTGATTGTAGAAGCATCTGTTGTCGCACGAGAGCTAGAGTGTGCAGTTTTAGGTAATGATCACCCCAAAGCTTCTGTTGTAGGAGAAATTACTTATCAAAGTGATTTCTATGACTATGAAACTAAGTACAGCGCAGGTAAAGCAGATTTATTCATTCCTGCACCAGTGGATAAGGCGATCGCATTACTAATTCAAGAAATGGCTCTCCAAGCTTTTGGCGCGGTTGACGCTGCTGGTTTAGCGCGAGTAGACTTTTTCTATGTTGAAGCTACTGGAGAAGTTCTGATTAACGAAATTAATACGTTACCGGGCTTTACAGCAACGAGTATGTATCCGCAATTATGGGCAGCCAGTGGTATTTCCTTTCCCGAATTGGTAGATCAACTGATTCAACTTGCTTTAGAACGAAATGGCAATTGAAGTAGAAAATCCCTCTCTTGGCTCTTGGCTTTCAACTATTGAATTCTAGACTGGTAGCAGATAGCTTGATTGCAATTAACGATTATAAAGGTGTACGCTTCCAGAGCGGCTATGGAAAATAATCAGAGTACACAGCAAGATTCGTCTCAGTTAGACTCCTCAAAGGAGCGCTTAAATCATCGAAAAAGCGTAGGAGCAGCTAATTTAAAATCCCTACTGAATTTAATCAAGCGATCGCCTTGGCTGATTTGGAGTGGACTATGGATATTGCTACTTGTCACCTCTGTCATTGCTATTCTTAGCCTGACTCATCCTCTCGGAGTGGAACAGGAACCGGAATCAAAACCCGTAGCGGTTGAAAAACCAACTGAACCGCCCTTACAAACGGGTAAACCTACTGAATCCTTACAGACGGGTAGACCTATATTATGGTTAGTGGGTGCTGCTGCAATTACTGTTGCTGTTGGTTCCCTGCTAATTTTAAAACGGCTGAACAGTTCAGTTGACGCTCTCCAACTGAGTAACACTGCTAAAAGAGGGCCAACACGCCGTCAGCAGCGAAAAATACTGCTCCAAGAAAATTTATTGCATCAGGCTCCCTCGGAGCCAGTGGCAGATGAAATAAAGCCTGTAGGAACAATCCCACCAGTAGCAGCAACTGACTTGCTGCATTCAAGCGCACCATCACTGGTAGTAGCAGATAATGTCTCCTTGGATGCCAATGTTCGTGGTAATAACTCATTAAATAGCCAAACAGAAGTACCAGAAGTACCACTAAGGGACAGCCACGCGCTCAATTCTGATGAAAAAATGTTTGCAGAGCCAGACGATCGCATCTCGACTCCAGACAACAATTTAAATGCTCAATTAGAACCTGTTGTCACAGTGCTACCACCAGAAGAAAGTGACTTGCTTGATTCAGCAGATAAATCGCTAGCAGAACTAATGGATATTCGCAAACATCGATCTTTGTCTTCAATTTTGCACGACCCTTAAATTAGGGCAATGAGGGAATTATTGGTAATCTCTATCCCTGATGTTGAAGTAGCGATCGCCAGTCTTGAATCGTCTTTTCTGTCCATAACCAAGTTTTACTCAGTTTATCTGGTTGGAAATTAACCCGATCGTCGGTTAACACCTGTTGGCGAAGCTTAATTGCTTCACGTAACAACTTTGCTTGTTTATCAGTGGGTTGAGTTTCAGCCGATTTAGTCAGCACTAGAGCTAATCCAGCATAAGCGTTGAGTTGATCTCGCTTGGCGACAACTGGAGTAGATGCAGTTTTCTTAGCTTCCTGTTCTTCACTTAAGTACAACGCTTGAAACCACGTTTGGTTTGCTTTATTTAATTCTCCTTGGCTATAGTAAACAAAGCCTAAAGCGCTATAGTACCTGGGGGAATTTGGCTTGTGTTTAACAGCAGTTTCCCAGTAACGGCGAACATCATCAAAACTGTAGTTCTTGTCTCCAGTCTTAATTAATTGCCATCCTAAACGTCCCCGCAGAAAGTTGATTTCACTCGTTTGAGCTTGTGCATCAGAAACGGCATTAAGTGCTGTTTTGGCACTTGTCAGCGCTCCTCGGTTCAGTAGTTCTTCAATAGCGAGACTACCAGCACTCAAGTTACCTTTGCCGAAGTGTTGAATAGCGATCGCCTGAAGCTTTGGGGTACTAGCTGTCTTCAAGTTGTCATTAACGGCTTGAGATGCAGGTATAGGGGGAGAAACTTGTTGTAGCTGGCGTTGGAACCCCCAGAAACCAAATAGAGCGATCGCGGTGACTCCCACTGCCTGTAAAATAGGTAAAATTCTCTGTACCTTCTGAGGATTAGAAAAAGCCGATTTAGGCGATCGCTCTATTGAGGTATTAGTAGTAGCTGGAGTAGATTCTGCTGATGTTGCACGGTCATTTGACTTGTTGCGTTTGTCAGCGTAGGGTGGGATCTCAGATGGCATAGATTGAGGATCGCTTGCATCAACTTCTGGTAGCTGATCGAAACCGAAGTCTGAAATAAGCGGTGATTCTGCGGTAGTAGAAGGTTCTTTAGCGATTTGGTGAAATAAATCCGAAACTAAAGCCGAGTCTTCCTCATAACCAGGCTCGTCTTGCTCCCATTCGTCTTCGTCCACAAAATCCATTTCTACTTGATCCTTATGTTGCTCCCATTCGTCGTCTAAAAAGTCTAGTTCTGTCGCTGCTATCAAGTCATCTGTGCTGTCTTCAAGATGTGATTGCGTTTTGCTATTACTAAAATTATCTGTTAGGGATACTTTACCAAGTTCTGCTTGTAACCTTGTAGCTTCTTGTTTTAAGACGAGACGATCTTGAGAATTGGGAATTGCGATCGCCATTAATACTTTCACTATGCCTTGCTGCAATCCTGTAGTTGGCATTTCTCCGGGTTGGTGGCGAGAAAACTCTATAGCTGAATCAGTGGCTAGGAAGCACGATCCTGTGTGCATAATTTCCCAAGGTAGACGAGCTAAAACGAGTTCATTTACCTCTAAGCAAAGTCGCAATACTTTATTCTCTTTTTGGGCAATTGCTTGAGCCGTTATCCAACTATCATTTAGCGGGCCATGAAACAAGGCATTGTAAAGTTGCTGACCCAGATTTATTATTTTGCTTTGTAGGGGTGCAAAAGGATCTGAACCAGAATTTTCTGCAATTAATTTCTCATCGCTCTGTAACATAGCGTTCAAGGCTTCGATAACTAGCTGTTCATACTGAGTTAACCAATCCCTTAACGGCAATATTACCAGTGCTTCTGCTAATGGCACTTTGAGCGCAACTTGTTTTGTCTGCACCAGATACTGATCTTGTCCTACTGGAGTTATAGAGATGTGAAATTCTTGCGTCACAACTTTTCTTAATCGTGTCCCCAATATAATTTTCGGTTTTTGGCTTAAAAATTAATAAATTTGCTTCTTTTAGCTTAGATGTATCTACCGCGTGAAAGTTTCTGCTTGTTAGCGATTATTAATAAGCGATGCGCTCAATATGTATAATTTATTGCAGATTCATCTATTACCAGCTTTCAAGGATTTTGAAATCGGTTAATTATTCACATTTGCGTTTTTTCGGTAAGAAGGGCTTAATTTACTTAGAATTAGAGACACTCGGTAACTTCGCAAATCAATTGAGATAACTCAATAGTGAACGTAGTCCAGCCATTACTACTTTCAACATGAATTGTTCCTTGCAGTCTTCCGATCAACTTTTGTACTAAAGCTAGTCCTAAACCAGTACCGCCTTGTTTCCAGCGATCAGCTTTAGGGACACGATAGAATTTATCGAAGATGCGTGGTAATTGATCTAGCGGAATTTCGGCTTGATTACTGATGGTAAAAATAGTGGAGTAATTAGGAAAATTCTTTCCCTCGCTCCTATGTTGAGCAACACTTAAGACAATTTGACCCCCATCGGGAGTGTATTTACAAGCATTATTAAGAAGTTCTGCTAAGATTCGTTCTAAACTAGCACGGTCTGTAACTATCGGTTGCGCGTCAGGGGACAGATTAAATTTTATAATTTGCTGGCGTTGCTGGCTACGGACTCTAAACGACTCCACTATTTTAGTCAACCAATCTTGGAGCTTCACAGAATCATTCAGCAACATAGGGTAAGACGCAGCCTCCAGTCGTTGCAAGTCCAATAACCCATTGATCATCTCAGTTTCGCGAACGCACTCATTTTGTAAGATATCCAAATAGCGCTGACTACGTTCGGCTGTAGGAGATAGTTTTAACATTTGAATCGCCATTTTCATATTAGCTATTGGAGTTCGCAATTCGTGAGAAACTGTGCTGAGAAAGTCATCTTTAAGCTCATTAAGTTTTTCTAATTCTGCTATCAAACGCTCTTGCTGAATTTGCTTTATTCGGATTTCTTCGGCTTGCTTGCGTTCAATAATATCTCGAAAAGCTAAAACTGCCCCAGTAATATTACCGTTATTATCTTTAATCGGTGCAGCACTATCATCAATTGGTATTTCTACGTTGTTTTTGGAAGTAAGAATTGTTTGTTCTGGTAAACTAACAATTACACCTTTTTCAAGGGCTTGGATAATAGGACTTCCAATTTTGTTTCGAGTTTCTTCATGAGTAATATTGAATATTTCTGTTGCATCTTTTCCAAATGCTTCTTCTTGGTTCCAGCCGGTTAATGTCTCGGCGACTGGATTCATAAATGTGACTTTACCAGTGCGATCGCTAACAATTACAGCATCGCCAATACTTTTGAGGACGGTAGCAAGCCATTGTTGATTTTGTTGCAGTTTCCTCTCTGTTCTGTGTCTATCGAGGGTAATTTCAATAATTGTTTTTAATTCTTTTTCTTTAAAAGGTTTAATTATATAGCCATAGGGATTTGTTGCTTTTACTCGTTCTAATGTACTGTCATCTGCATTAGCGGTTAGATAAATTATCGGAATCTGAAAATTGTTATGAATTTCTTGAGCAGCTTCTACACCATCTATATTTCCTTTTAACCGGATATCCATTAATACTAAATCTGGCTTAGTTTCTGCTACCTTTTTAATTGCTTCTTCACCACTAGAAGTAATAGCAGCTATATCATATCCAAACTTTATCAATCTATTTTTTATATCTTTCGCAACAATAATTTCATCTTCAACAATTAAAATACTTGCACCAATCATTTCTTTACCTAGTTTATAAATTATTTATTAAAAACTGAATTATGAATTGAGTACCAATATCTCTATTAATTTCAATAGTTCCTCCTAACTGACTTGTTAAGGCGGTAACTAATTGTAAGCCGAGGGAATCTGTATTATTAATATCTAAATCTGGTGGTAATCCGATACCGTTATCACTGATGTTAAGCTGTAAGTGATTGTCAGGTTTTACATGAAAGCTAATGGATATTTCTCCTGAGTTACCTGGAATAAAAGCATACTTGAGCGAGTTAGAAATAAGCTCATTGATAATTAATCCACAAGGAATTGCTGTATCAATATTTAGTTTAATGTCGTCAATATTTAATTTGAGAGCGATCGCATCACTATCTCTTTCGTATGAAGTTAATAAATTAGTTGCTAGGTTCTCAATATATTCAGCAAAGTCAATCTGGGCTAAATCTTGCGATTGATACAGTTGTTCATGAATCAAAGCTATTGAGTCAATGCGGTTTTGGCAGACTTTCAATATCTCTAGTGTTTGGTAGTTCTTAACATAGTCAGACTGAAGATTGAGCAAACTGGAAATAATCTGCAAATTGTTTTTGACACGGGGATGAACTTCTTTCAATAGCACTTCTTTTTCTACTAGCGATGCTTTGATTTGTTCCGCCGCCTGTTTGCTAGCGGTAATATCCATAGTTATCCCAACCATCCGCACCGTATTACCAGCTTCATCGTAAAAGCATTGCCCCTTTGCCATCAGCCAACGGATGCTACCATCAGGACAGAGAAGGCGAAATTCCTTGTCGTAGCCCACCTTTTCCTTAAAAGTACAGCTTAAGCCTTGGGTAATAGATTCGCGGTCTTCTGGGTAAACGCAGTTCAAGAAAGCTTGATAGCTTCCCAGATAGCCACTAGGATTAAGATCAGATAGCAGTTGAGAATTATTAGACCAATTAACTTTGTCGGCTAAAATATCCCATTCCCAGGTACTCATCTGAGCCGCTTCTAAGGCTAACCTCAGTCGCTCCTCGCTTGCTGCTAAATCTGCATTAGCTTGTTTTAGCGCTGCTTCTGCTTGCTTGCGCTCAGAGATGTCTTTGATTATCCCCATTAAACGAATGGGCTTATCTTTTATATCGTGGTAGACACTTCCTCGCACCCAAATCCAATGGATGCTTTGATCAGGCCAGATGATTCTACATTCAAAATTCCATTTTTCATGTGTTGCCAGAGTTCGTTTAAACTTCAACTCGACGTACTCACGATCATCAGGATGAACGTGCTGCAAGAATATCTCAAAATTCCAATCAGCAACAGGCGATTCATACCCAAATATTTGGTCATGTTTTAACGAGCGATGTGCGGTGTAGGGTTCGGTCAAAAACACATCCCAATCCCCTATTTTAGAGGAATTCAGCACAAATTTCAGACGTGCTTCGCTCTCCCGCAGCGCATCTTCTGTCAGCTTACGCTCAGTCATGTCACGCACTACTTTCGTGAAACCGCGCAGGTTTCCTGCCTCATCTCGTAATGCGGTTAAGACACCACTTGCCCAGAAAGTTGTCCCATCTTTACAAAGATGCCAGCGCTCATCATCAGCTCGTCCAACTGCCTCGGCGGTGATCATTTCTTGCTTATGCTGACTGTTTCGGACATCTTCAGGCGTAAAAAGGCAAGAGCCATGCTCACCAATAATTTCTGCTTCTTGGTAGCCAAAAATGCGTTCTCCGCCTTCATTCCAGCTAACAACATTTCCGTTGGGAGCTAGCATGAAAATTGCATAGTCTTTTACGTCTTCAACTAACAAGCGGAAGCGTTCTTCGCTTTGGCGTAGAGTTGCTTGATGGTGTAGTGCCTCCTGTTTGCATAGTTCGGCGTGATGTTTAGCAGAGTTTAGTGATGCTACTACCTTACTTACCAATAATCCCTCTAGCACGAACAGCACCAGACTTAAGATTTTGCTAAAACTGTCAACTGTGAATGAATTGAACGGATATATAAAGAAGTAGTCATTGCCTATAGTGGCTAAAGCAGTAGCCAAAAACCCCGATCGCATACCCCCATACCTAGCGCTCACCAGTATCGCTGCAAAAAATAGTAGAAAAGAGCTTTCCTCTTGCTCGATCGCTAAAGATAGCAGCAAATTTACCAACAAGGCGATCGCCACAGTAAAAACAGCAATACTGTAACGCCGCAGGGAGAAACGTTTTTTAGATAAGCCACTCAGATAACTCATTTTTAAATTTTGAAATCTAAAACTGCTAGCATCAGATTTGCTGTAGGTCTTTTTGGATATTTACTGTCTACTAAAGCGCGATCGCGCTATTATTTGCAATTAAGTCTAAGTTTTTAAACTTGATGATTTGGTACTTTAACTAAACATATCTAAATCAGCTGATTATTGTCAGCGTAGATATCCTGATGTAAGCTAGGTTGCAATAATAAATCTTGTTAAATTTTTAAGTGTTTTTACACTTGCCTAAAACATATAAATATGATATATACTTTTTATTCGCTGCCGATAAGAAAATGTATTTTACGCGAATTTACTGAAGCTAATAGTTATAAAAAATGCAGCTTTGGAAATCAATTTTCCCAGTACGCTCTGAATCCTGGCACTTAGTCACAGTCGCTGATAAATTCCTTCCAAAAGTTGAAAAGATGCAGCTTAATACTTAATTTTCCCTAGCTAAATTAAGATTAGCTAGGGGTTTGTTAATTTTTACCGCCGATAGTTACACAAAAACTGGCGATCGCTGTTTTCTTGAAGACAATTATCTACTTTTCCCTAATAGAGAATCAGCGTAGTGTGCCAACAAATCAGCAGGATCATCATAAATCGCCTTAGCTCCCGCTAAGTCCGGATCATTAAAGCCACCGCACCGCACTGCAATAACACCAACTCCAGCAGCATTCGCAGATTGAATATCGTAGGGTGTATCACCAAGCATCAAAACTTCGCTAGGCTGCATCTCTAATTTCTTCAACGCTGCTTCTACGATATCTGGTGCTGGTTTAGAAGCTTCGGCATCGCTTGATGATGTTACCTGATCAATTAAGTCGTCAACAATAGCAGATTTGAGCAAAACTTCTAATTCTTGACTTGTAGCCGAACTAGCAATAATCAGCTTTAATCCCTCATCTTTCATTCGCTGGATTAATTGCCGAGCGCCTTTAGTTGGTGAAACTGTTGGGCCATAGCGGTTGATCATCAGTTCTTTACGTCGCTCAGAAATAGCTTTGCCATCACCTTCCTCTTTGTTCAATTCTGGTGTCACTTGTGGCATAAGTTGATCGCCACCCATCCCAATAAGTGGGCGTACTTTGTCAAATGACACCTCGTAGCCATAAGCTGCATAAGCATCAACCCAGGCTTGAGCGTGAGCATCATTGCTTAAGACAAGCGTGCCATCAACATCTAAAATTACTCCTTGCACCACTCTGGAAATCTCCTGTTAGCAGTAGTTGAAATTGTTACTTTAACGTTTCAACTTAGCTACCAACTTTACCTCTAGGCATAATCTATGGGGAAAACTATCGAAAGCTTACAGTATTTTCTATGTTCAATTCTGGACTTTAGATATATTGTTTTTAAGTGAGAGAGGATTTAAACAATGGATCGATCTGTAATTAAGTTTTCTTCTGAAGACTGCGGCATCTGCCACAAAATGTCTTTCTATGACCAAAAGGTGAGCGAAGAACTGGGTTTGCAATTTATTGATGTCAAAATGCAGGACACAGCAACTTACCGCAAGTATCGCAAAATTCTTTTAACTCAGTATCCCGATAAAGCAGAAATGGGATGGCCTACTTATCTCATCTGTGACTCTCCAGAAGGAGAATTTCAGATATTAGGCGAGGTGAAAGGCGGACATCCCAAAGGTGAATTTAGAAGTCGGCTGCAAGCTGTTCTCAATTCATCTGCTCAGGCTAATCAGAACTAATCACCTCAAACGATTTTACTTCTAGGACAGGACCAATCATGGCAAATGTCATGACATCTTCTCGCACCTGTCCTTGAACTTTTACTTTTTGTCCTGATTTAAGTAAGTCCTTGGCAGCTCCTTTATGAACTTCGTAGGTAACGCCATCATCTGTAACTAATGCCCATGTACCAGCGCCCATATGGTTGCGCTCAATTGTGCCTGTGAGGGTAATACTCATGCAGTTTGTTCTCCTTTCGTTGCTAAGGCAGCGAGTTCATAACATAGTAGGGCGTTTGCAATTAGGAATATCTGCGCTAGAATACCTGATCCCAGTCCCCAAACCGTAGGCGACACTAAGGCACTTACTACTAAACAGCTGGCAACGCCTAGACAAGAACCGATCGCAAACCATTTCCAGCTACGATGTCCCAGTAGCAAAGCTATTAACCCCAATGGAATCAGTACACTGGCAAACAACGGATTCAATGCGTGACTACCTGCGATCGCATTCCCCAATTCTGGAATTGAACTACCCAACACTCGGAAAGGCCACTGCGGTAGATCAAAAATATAAAATCCCCGCAGGAAAAATAATCCAGAACTTCCAGCAACTAAACCATTAAATAAAGACCAACTCCAGGTAAATGGAAAGTAAACTCGCAAAACCCAAGCCAGCAAATAAGAACCGAGTACCATCGCCATCTTGGGTAACAGCGCTATTGCACCGCCATCAATCCAAAAACGCGGATTGAGATAGCCGTTGTCTCGTAGCCACCGAAAGAAATCTTTAAAACTGATTTGCCCGTGCATCGCCAGTTTAACTGCCGCACCTGCATCGATCTGTCCCGCACCAAAGTAGTTAAGTGCATCATCCTGAATCACCAGTGATGACTGTTTAAGGACACTAAGGACTTGATCTGGTTCTTCCACACCTGCTGCTTTCACCAAAGCCGCTACACCAGCAACGTGAGGCGCTGCCATGCTTGTCCCTTGGAAGCTGACAAACACAGGTTCGGCAGTGTCAGGCTGAATAGTCTCTTGCAGAATGCCACCAGCACCTCTTCCAGCGCCACCAGGGGCGGAAATATCTACGCCAGCGCCAAAATTAGAATAGGGCGCTTTTTCTCCCGTTGCATCAAGCGCAGCAACGCCGATTACATGAGGAAAACGTGCTGGATAAGAAGCAGCATTTTGATTCACATTGCCAGCTGCTGCGACTACAACCACGCCTTTTTGATAGGCATAATCAACCGCTTCTTTCAGCAGTTGGCTTTCACCGCCACCACCCAAACTCAAGTTAATTACATCTGCGTTGTTGTCTGCGGCAAACTTAATCGCTTCGGCAATATCAGCAACCGTACCGCCGCCAAAGGAACTTAATACTTTCAATGGCATCAAGCTTGCTTCATAAGCAATTCCAGCAACGCCATAATTGTTATTAGTAGATTGCGCGATCGTCCCCGCAACGTGCGTACCGTGTCCACTATCATCTTCGGCTGCTACTTGGTCATTTACAAAGTCATAGCCGGGGACAAATTTTGTATCTTTCAAGTCTGGAACAATGCTAATTCCCGTATCAATTACGGCAACTGTTACGCCACTACCTTTAGTTTCATCCCATGCGGATTCCACTTTGATCGAGCGTAAATTCCACTGCTTGCTATAGTCGGGATCGTTCGGAACTTCAAAGGCGCTGTATCTATAATTTGGTTCAATGAATTCTGTAGACTTGGCTAGCTGAGACTTTTTAAGTGCTGCTAATGTCTTTCTATCACCCTTGACAATATACACATGATCGGATTTAGAAAATTCACTGTTAAGTCGAGGTGTAACGTTGTATTGTTGCGCGATCGCCTGAACTTGTGCTGAAATCTGGGAAGCTGGCACATTTTCGCGGAAGTCCAGCACAATTGACTCAAAATCGCCTTTACTTGCCAGCCCTTTAAAGTTAAACAGAGCAAAGCTTAACCCAATTAAAAACAAACACAGTAAAAAAAGCCTTCTCATTTATCCACCGCTTACTGCTGTTCGCCAGTTTAATGATTAAAATAACTTATCCGCTTTGCTAGCTGTGTTGATGTTGCAAGATAGTTACACTTAGCCGCAATCGAAGTCAAAAGTGAGTCGAAAAAACACCTTTGATGTTTTGTACTACGTCATAACGCCAGCAGGTAGTCCTAAACAGGTAAGGATGCATTGTAGTGAGGGATGAAGTACCAGATTGCTCGAATGTGACTGTGTAATTTCTGGGAAAACGACAAGGTTTTGCGCACTAGTCGCGAAATTGTGTGACGTAGCGTGCAGTTGAATCATTCAATCCGATTGGTCAGACCGATGTAGTTGCCGACCGACCGCTGCGCCGGGTCTGCTCGGTAGAATTGCCGCGTAAGCTGCCCAAAAGTCGGTGTAGGACACTGCACCTTGTCGATAGACTAGGGGGTACGAGCAACTTATTATTTAAACTTGCCCAGCGTGGATGTGGATATCTGTCGCTAGGGTCGAATAGTCGTAGGAGCGAGAGTGCAACAAGTTTAGACAGGTGTGTGCTCCGGGTAATCGTGAAGTGATAGCATAGGCAGCCTTGTATTGGTTGAGCTATGAGCGCGCATTGAGGCGCGAGCAGAGTGTGAAGGCTGTCTACTTTTCTAGAGTCTTTACCGAAAAAATGTGTTTAAAGCCCCGTCCGCCATTCTCCTGGAGTAGAACTCCAGGAGCGTGTGGCGGCTCCGCCTTGTAGGACGGCTGTTTTATTGTATTTTGATTAATCTTATACCAAACGTGGTATTATAAGATACTAAATGGAAAGATGCTTGTTTTTGAGTTCAAAGCTTATGGAAAGTTAGCCCAAGTGATGGCAGTAGATGACGCAATTCGGACCGCAAAGTTTATTCGCAATAGCTGGATTAGGCTATGGATAGACGTTAAAGGCACAGGTAAAAACGATTTGCAGAAATACTGTGCGGGGAAGAGCGGCTAATTTCCCGTTTGCTAATGAACTTAATTCAATGGCTCGTCAAGCCAGTGCCGAAAGAGCATGGTCGTCTATCTCTCGTTTTTATGAAAACTGCAAAAAATCCCCCCGCGCAGAGCGCACCCCCTTAATAAGGGGGGTAGGGGGGATGGTTTTCCCCAGTTCCAGTCTGGTTGTCGCTCGGTTGAGTACAAAACGTCAGGATGGAAGCTTGCAGATAATCGAAAATCCATAACCTTCACCGACAAAAAAGGTATTGGTCGTTTAAAACTCAAAGGTACTCGTGATTTGCACTTCTACTAAATTAACCAAATTAAACGGGTGAGATTAGTAAAACGTGCTGATGGTGTGTATGTTCAGTTTTGTATTGACGTAGACCGTTGCGAGAATATAGAACCAACTGGCAACACGGTGGGGTTAGATGTTGGGTTGAAGGAATACTATGCCGACTCCGACGGAGGAATAGTCGAAAACCCAAAGTTTCTTCGCATTGGTGAAAAAATTCTCAAACGTTCTCAACGTTGTGTCTCTAGAAGACTAAAAGGTTCAAAAAATAGGGGCAAAGCTAGACAGATTTTAGGAAAACGCCACCTCAAAATAAGTAGGCAATCGTATTGCACCATGCTGTGAAATTAGCACGGTGCGTAGTTCAGTCTAATAACTTGATAGCCTACGAAGATTTGAGAATTAAAAATATGGTGAAAAATCATTGTTTAGGCTTCGGCTTGAGCGCGGTTCCTGAGCCTGCCGAAGGGCAGTCGAACGCTAAGTCTATTAATGACGCATCTTGGTATCAGTTTCGTGTCTGGATTGAATATTTTGGAAAAGTATTTAAGCGAGTCACGGTTGCGGTTAACCCGCAATATACAAGCCAGGAATGCTCTAGTTGCGGTGAAGTTGTTAAGAAAACACTATCCACTCGAACCCATGTTTGTAAGTGTGGCTGTGTGATGGATCGTGATGAAAACGCCTCTAGAAATATCCTCGGTCGAGGATTGGGTACGGTAGGGCATATCGGAACCTCTACGCTAGACGTAGGCAACGCTTGCGGAGATGAAACCTCTACTCTTGTTGGTGAAAACCTGCATGAGCAAGTTATGTCTTAGATTCAAGAATCCCCGCATAGGTTACGCCGGGGAGGGCCAAACAGTTTATTGTTAATCAGCGCCCCTTTTTTATCCATTTTTGCAAGGGGTCTGCGGCTTGAACCAATGAGCCTAGCTTGCGAATCATCATGATTGTCGCCCTTCAAAGTCGCAGACTCTCTAGGAAACTGGATTGTGAACCTCCACATTTATGATCTCTGCGTAAGTCCTGTATTCGTCTTTAATTATGAGTTCGTAGACACGCCCTACAATAATCCTCGATAGCGGATAAACACTAAAATCACTGTCCATGATCCTAAAGCGACTTTGATCGCCACCAGAAAGTTGAGGATGGGAACAATCCCGCCGCTGATCAGTTCGCCTAACTCGCCATGGGGTAATTCAATGCCGACTAGAGTGATCGCCGCTAGCACAATAAATACCAGAACTGAAACCTTTTCCCAAAAAGCGGCGCGCCAACGCCTGTAAATTGACTCCATCCACTCTGAAGAAGAGGTGATCGCGATTAGTCCGATTGCGGTTCCGCCTGCGACTCCTGCTGCAAACCCACCCCCCGGACTGAGATGCCCCCGAATTGCAAGTTCAATCCCAACGAGCGCGGCAATGTCGCGCCTAATTGTGCCAGTACAACGGAGGTTTGATCGGTGAACTGATAGATAGTATTGGCAGGTCGCTCGTTCGCTAGCAGAAATTGAGCGCCCATAATAGTGATCGTAAACACGATAACTTCAAAGATCGTGTCATACAGCCGATTTCTAAAAATGATGCCCGACACCGCATTGGGTACACCGCTATCCTGCACAACGGCTTCTACGATCGACAGATCAGGAACCTCTGCGATCGGGTTAGGTACGATCAGGAATTTGATGAACAAGGCGATGCCTGCTGCAATGTAGAGCCATTTCATTTAATGCTTTTCCCCTGAATCTGGTACTGGGATATATGTCAAGTGGGTGGCGGGTGATGTCAGTTCGGTTTGCAGGATGTTGTAGAGGCGGCGGATACGGATTGCCGTGTGATAGGGTTGCGGTTCGGACTTTTGTGCGGCATCTTGAATGTCCAGTTGCGATCGCTCTATACAGGTAGCATGAACTTCTTTTTCCATCAATGCTTGATCTAAGGACTGTGGATCAGGGTACGGGAGCAGTTCTAGCCGGAGATAATATTTGCTGGCAATTGTTCGCAAGTTAGCGATCAGTTGGGTGAAAGGATGTGAATCGTTAGTCTGACTCAATTCATCTTTGAGGACACCAATCCGCATCACCAGCGATGAACGCACCGCCACCGCGTAGAGCGTGATTGCCAGCATGGTTCCCACCAATGCCTCGGTTAATGCCACATCTGCCGCTCCTAAAACGGCATAAACAAGAGCTGCGATCGCTCCCAAAATGCCGCGCATCACTAGAGCATTGTAGGGGTTAACCTGGACGGTGAGCATCACCGCCGCTAAAGGCAGCAGAGCGACGATCGCATAGATGTAGCTATCGTCCATCATTTCCTCCACTGGAACAGTATGCCAGCACGTACCCCAGCACCGTATTCCAGATTGCTAGGGAAATCAGTGCCAGGACGAGAAATGACTATTGACTGGGAATCTTTAAAAGCAGTCCGAAGATGATGCTCATTGAACCGAGGGTGTCGGCAACTGAAAGACTGTGCAGTTTGAACAAAAGTGATCGCTGACCAAGTAGGGGAAAGGTTCCCCAAAACCAGAAGACAATTCCCACGCTGATGCAGATATAGCTGAGGATGTTAATCATTGTTCATTCGTCCGTTTAATTATATGTGCTAGCAACATTAATCCGGCTTCTCCCACACTCAGAATGATCACCCCAACAACTCCAATCATCCAATCGCCGCGCAGAACAGAGACAACCAAAATCATCACAGATGTTTTGCTGGCAATACTGGAAAATGCCAATATTTTCTGCCAGATATCATCATCCTGCCAAACCTCATAGATGGGAATGAGCAACGCCAGAATCATCGCAATTAGGATCACATTCATCGTCTCCCCCGCGTCACCAGATGAACTTCGTACCAGCCATCTTCGTGGTACTTCATGACAATGGTTTTGGGTGTAAATGTGATTACAAAGATATCTAGGAAGATTAGTCCCGGCGATCGCCTCGGTTTGACCCGTTCCATGACGATTTCTTCGTGCGTATGGGGACGGAATATCAGTTCAAATGCTTCTAGATATGCCTGGGGAATCGCCACAACGGTTTTCCACAGCACCCGCAGCCAGTCTTTTAAAGCACCTGGAACACTACGACCGCGCGGCAACAGCAGAGCGACACAAATACCGATGATGATATTTGCCACGCTTAGATTAGCAGTGAGCAAAAACCAGATGACCAGTCGCAGGATGAGATTGAGATATCCGCTCATGCCAGCACCATCCAGAAGAGTAGAATCAACATCAAACTCATTACGCCAATCAGGTGATCAAATTGCTCCAATAGACGTGGCAGTTTGACAGTGGTTTGTCGAAAAATCAAAAAATATGCCAGCCAACCCAGGGCGATCGTTGCCAGGGGTTTGATAATATTCTCGAAACTGTATGCTTCGTAATACGCTATATTTGCCAGAAATAGCCCACCGATGAGCAGGGCGATCGCTGCCCAAAAACCAGGCTGAATCTGGGAGCATCTCAGTTTTGTAATAAGTATTAATACTTAAAGTATTTAAGGGACTAGGGAACTAGAATCGAAGCAAAAATGTAGGATGAGTAAAAATAGACATGATGTACAGGACATGACTCCAGAG
>JAHHHE010000023.1 GCA_019359535.1 Gloeocapsa sp. UFS-A4-WI-NPMV-4B04 | reverse complement strand
ACTTGCGGGCTTACGACTTTGTATCCCAAGAGTTGCGGGCTGCAGAAGACCCAGAGTTTGAAACTTTCTACACCAAAAATATTTTGCTGAATGAGGGTATCCGTGCTTGGATGGCTCCTCAAGATCAGCCTCACGAGCAATTCCAATTCCCTGAGGAAGTTCTACCTCGCGGTAATGCTCTGTAATCTAAAGCCGATTTTGATCACTTATTGAGCTTTCCACCCTGTCAAAAGGCAGGGTTTTTTATTTGCGGTCGTCAATATTAAATCTCATGTGTTATCTTTAATAAAGGTGAACAACACCCAGGGCGAAATGCTCTGACTGTTTGAAAATAACACCGTTCAGGCAATAAGGAGGTGATGCCCATGATAGAAAGTAGTAAATTCATGGGTCACCAGGTTGGAGTCAACCGGCTGCGCGCCGGGGCTGTTCTCTAAAGTTGGTCTTAGTCTTTCTGAGAGACTAAGTTTACTCAACTGACAAGACTTGCTTGGAGTTCCTTCCGGCAGTCTGGTTCCAATCTGACGACCCGCTAGACCGCTCTCACTTAGGTCATTTGACCTCCGGTGGGAGCGGATAGTTTTTTGGGGGGTTAGTAAAAGTTAGAGCAAGGCAAGTGGGAGGTAAGCTCAATGGTTTGGAGTGCTGAAAAACTCGAAGCAATCATGCCCGATACCAGCCAGTTATTGAGCGATGAACCGGAAATGGAAAGCTCTATTCATTATATGCAGCTGCTGATGCTGGTCACTTGTCTAGAGTGGTTGTGGCGTGACAACAAAGACTTTTTTATTGGAGCAAACCTGACTATTTATTTTAGTCGGCAGCAGTTACGGAACCGAGATTTTCGGGGGCCAGATTTATTTGTAGTTAAAGGAACGCAAAAGCGACCTCGCAATTCCTGGGTTGTTTGGGAGGAAGACGGGCGTTATCCGGATCTAATTGTAGAATTACTCTCTGATTCGACTGCTACAACTGACCGCACAGTGAAAAAAACGCTGTATCAAGACCGCTTCCGAACACCTGAATATTTCTGGTTTTCACCAGAAAATCTTGAGTTTGAGGGATTTCGGCTGAGGGAAAATGAGTATGAAGCGATCGCGCCTAATGAGCGGGGCTGGCGCTGGAGTAAAGTTTTAGGGCTATATTTAGGTGTAGAAGCAAATCAGTTGCGCTACTTTACCCCAGAAGGTGAGAAAGTGCCGACACCGGAAGAGGCAGCCCAGCAAGAGCAACGACGCGCTGAACAAGAGCAACGACGCGCTGAACAAGCAGAATTAGAGCTAGGGCAGGAACGCCAAGAGAATCAGAGGCTGCAAGTTAAGGCAGAACAGCTAGCAGAGCAGTTGCGCTCACTTGGTTTTAAGCCAGAAAATTTAGCTTAAATATTGCACTTAAGGCAATTTATCAAGATTTAGTTTGCTGGATTAACAGCCCCTTTACCCCAACCACAGAAATCTGTACGGCTAACTTCCATGGGCAGGAAAATAGTTAGCACCTCGCCTTGGTGGGGTCGCTGCCGCACGATTAGCTTACCCCCAATTGCCTGAAACAGATGCTTTGTCGCTGCAAAGTTGAGACTAATGTTACCAGTTTCGGGGTGAAACATCAGTAGCTGACCAAGAGATTTACGAACTGGTGGCACGGGGAATTGTTCTGTGTCGCTTTCTCCAGGCTGTGGCTGTGTCACCAGTTGTAACTTCAGTTGATCTCCAGCCGGGATGACTTGTACTTGAATATGACTACCAGCAGATAAGCTGCGGGTAAAGTTCTCGATTAAGCCCGTAAGCACCTGATCTAGCATGATTGGATCGCTGACTACAGTCGGCAACTGTTGAGGTAAAACTAGATCCAAAGTCAAGTTCCGCCGACTTGCGCTTTCTTGCCAACGGGGAACGCTCTGCTGTAATACTTGAGCTAGAGACATTGCCGTGAGGTGAGCGCTGGTGTGTTTTGTTGTTGATGTTTCCAGTTCCGCCGCCCGAAACAGTAGCTCCATACGGTTAATTTGCTCAGTACACTCGTGGTCAATAATTTTCAAGCGCTTGACCACGTCAGATACTAAGTCGCGGCGCTTCAGCAGCAGACGAGTTAGAGTGCGAATAGTTGTAAGTGGTGTCCGAACTTCGTGAGCAAATGCCTGTAGCAGTTCTACGTCTGGGCGAGTTGAAGAGTGAGCATAGCTTGGGGTTCGATGCTCAGAAACGATTGAGAGGGAATCATCTTGCCTCTGCTCAACTGTTTCTGCTTGATCACCTCTGGTCTGTTCTATCTTTGGTAGATTTTTGAGTAACAAACGGCTAAACTGCGTTACTGTTCGGTAATCAGGTGCTACTGGGTAATATTGCTCAACTAAGGCATCAATAGATGAGATTGCAAACTGAGGACTAGCTAGCACAATCCGCGCCTGAAGCGATCGCCACGCCTGCTCAACTACATCAGGATCAAAAGAAAACAGAAACGCTGGCGTACCGTTGATATCTTCTCCTAAAGCGATCGCCAAACTAAAACTGGCTGTTAATACTAGGCAAAACTTTTCGTTAGATAGCGGATCGCCAGGTAGCAAAGGCAGTAATAATTCAGCACTGTCCGATGCTACAATTGCTGAATTTTTTTGTACTACAGACAACATTGCTGTTGCAGGAGGTAGCTGTAACTGCTGCTTTGACGTAAAAAACCACGTTGACAAGCTTGACTGCTGATGACTTAAGACTGGTAGTGGTGAGCTTGCAAACATCACTCCCTTGACAGGTAGTAAATTACTATCTGTCCAACTTGGCGTGTCTAGATCAATACTTTGTAGTAGCAGTTGTTCTAAAGCTGCGATCGCGCCATCCCACTCTGACTCAGCTTTGAGGCGCTCAACTGAATTTTGATTTTTGCAGCCTACTGGCGTTGCCATATCGCCTACACAATTTTGTGTTGCTACTGCCCAATCTACCTTGTCACTGGGGCAGTTTGCCGTCAACTCACTTTGGGCTAAAACTTCACTTATGGTTGGTAAGATCCATTTGTCCACGAATATTTACCCCTTCAACAGCTAGCAAGAGCGCAGCTAGATTTCAAATACCTTACTAATTACGAGAGTACCGACATTCGGACACTGGTGACAGTCGTAGAACCGAACTTGTATGTTGTAATTGCCGTTGCTAACCTAGTAGTCTACGCAACACATTTTGCGGCTGAGTAAATTTTGGCAAGTTAACTAAAAAAGTAATTTCGCCTGATACAGAGTTGAGATCCCCTATTCAATAATTTAGGCAAGCACCTCCTCTGCTTTTGAAAGATATATTTGAAGGTACATACAATAACAGCTTGACAAAAAGAGTGAGTTGTGAATTGTGAGTAGAAAGAGTGCAAAAAAACTTCAGTTGTGGGTCACAAGCCTACTAAAAATCAGGAATTGTACCCAAGATACGAAGTACGAGGTATAAAGCGTCCTTGCTTCAATCCTATGCCTTAAGGTATGGGTTCACTACTCACTCACTACTACTCACTAATCACTTTAAATTGTTAAATTACAGCAACTGAGAAATAACCTTTTAGCTTTCTCCATTACATAAATTCTATTCAGTATAAATACGTATATCTTTTAATTCAATATTTAACTTATGTCATTGAACGCTTCAACTCAGAGCTGTAGCTAAAGTGCCAACCTCTCCGATGATAGATAAAAATTATACCTTCAGACCGATGGAATAGATGTATAAAAAAGTAAAAATAATCAAAGTTGAGCATAAAAGAAGTTGTATTTAAGGGAACTCTGCTGAGTCCTTAAGCACAGGAGTAAAAAATGGCTATAAGTTTAAATAGACGTGCAGTCGGTGTGTTTTCCAGTCGCCACGATGCGGAACACGCTCTCAATGAGCTGCATAATTCTGGTTTTCCGATGAATAAAGTTTCGATTATTGCACGGGACGCAGACAAAAAAGCCGACATAGCTGGCGTTGATGTGAGCGATCACGTTGGCAATAAGGCTGATGAAGGTGCAGCTACAGGAGCTGTTACTGGCGGTATTCTAGGAGGCGCAACTGGCTTATTAGTTGGGTTGGGTGCTTTGGCAATTCCGGGCGTAGGTCCTGTCATCTTAGCAGGTGAAATTGCTACAGCTCTTGCAACAACTCTCGCTGGTAGTGCTATTGGTGCAGCAGCTGGTGGTTTGCTTGGCGCACTACTTGGGTTAGGAATTCCTGAAGAACAAGCTAAAATTTACAATGATCGCGTATCCAAAGGCGACTATCTAGTCATAGTTGATGGCGATCAAAATGAAATCGCTAGAGCCGAGGCAATTTTGACGCACCGAGGTATTCAACACTTTGGGATTTATGATCGTCCCGACGCTGTTAGCACTCAGAGCGTAACTGTCGTTGACCCAGGTATAACTTCTACTAGCACTGATTACGTCGATACTCGTATCTCTACTGTTGATACCACTCGTACTGATTACTCTGGGACTGTAACTAGCGACGACCCTAAAGTGATTATTGTTGACCATAGAGATGAAAAGCTCTAGGTTTCTATGATCAAACTAGAGAATAGTTCAGCACATAGTTCAAATAAACTCTGCTAGTTGGCTGATGAATCTTCAAGCTGGAGATATTGCCTGGTCTTGAGTAGAATTTAAGTTGCACTTCTAGAGGCTTTTCTAAGTTTTTTAGCTTCTAGAAGTTCTGCCAAAAAATATTTTATTAGGCAAGAATAATACAACGGCACTTGTAATATCTAAATAACTATCTTTGGAAGTTAAAGTAAGTTCCAGCTTTAATAAGTAGTCACCTATAGCTTGAAAAATTTAAGTTGGAGTATAAAAATGAAAAAGATTATTTCTGTTCTAATTACTGGCGTACTACTTATTGGTGCAGTTGCTTGCGAGAACGGTGTTGAAAAAACCAGCACTAATGCTCCTAATAGTACGAACGAAACCACGGAAGCACCAACCGTAGACACGGCTCAGACAACGCAAAGTGACGCAACAAGTGAAGTTCGTAGATCTCAGCTAAATTCTGACATTCGAGCGCGTGAGCAGCGAAATAATGCTACTGGTGGCGATGCAGTTAGAGCTGATGCTGATTTAGAAAGCGAAGTACGTAGTAAGTTGGAAGCAAATTTACCAGCAAGTCAGTTAGCTATTGAAGCTGAAGCAGGTGCTGTAACCGTAAGTGGAACAGTTCCAACTCCAGAACAACTGGCTAAAATTGACACTTTGGCAAAAGAAATTAAAGGTGTTCAAAGCGTCAATAATAAGGCAGTAGTGGCTCCAGCAAAACCACAATAGATAACACCAAGCTCAGTAAAAATTTTTGCTCTAAATCAAACCTCAAAATATAACGTCATATATGTTGTGACTAGTCTAGTAGTCTGTAACTCTTATTGAGTTACAGACTATTTTTTATTGATTCAAGTAAATTAATTGATATATAGCGATCGCCAATAGGCTTGCGGCATAGGATGAGTAACGTTGATAACTCCAGAATCTGCAATGCCTAGTGCTTACAGTGGATGACTACAGCAAAAAGTGATTGCAGCAATTGAGCGCGGCGAACACCCAAAGCCATGTGAGTCAGATGTTCAGTATCAGCCGCGACATGATTGACCTCTGGCTCAAACCTATGCTGTCACGAGAATTATTCAAGCACCACTTGGTTATCAGCGTGGACACAGTCACCGGATTCGCAATTGGATAGATTAAAAAGTTGACAGTTGAAAGTTGAAAGTTGACATTTATTCGTGAGGTTTGAGGATAGGGATTTTTATTCCCCAACCTCAAACAATCCACCAAAAATGGTGGGGAATTTAAACCTGAGATCGGGACAATTGTCAATTGTCAATTGTCAATTGTCCACTGTTAAAGTGAGACAATTAAGAAAATCATTATTGAAAATTAGAAATGAAGCCCTAGTCAAAAGATTTTCGTACCAAAATTAGTGTAACGAGTTATAGTCGTTTGCAACATCAAGCTGTAGGCAAAGAACCCGATCCTAGCTAGGTTGAACGCTGCAACCATACACTGCGACAACGAGTTGGACGACTGGTACAAAAAAGCTTATCTTTTTCCAAAAAATTGACCAATTCCGATGACTTTGTCCATTCCGATAATGCCTCGCTTCGTTGTTAACCATTAATATTCAGCACTACCAAATATAGTGATCTAATTTATTAAACAGCCGCCCCTATAGCAATATTGCGCTTAAGCTATTAACTCTCTTAAGACGCAAAAAAAAAATATAGATTAACTTGTTGTGTATCAAATTACTTGTTATATCTATACCTCAGATAATATTAAAAAAAGGTAGAATGATTTAATTTATCACTCTGCCTTTGAATTTAAATCTTACCTGTTCTACTATTTAATATCTATTTGTAGAGCGAGTAGTTACATCAGGTTCGCTATAAACGGTTGCTTTTGGTTTGCGAAACAAGTTTGCTAAACCAATTAAACCAAGCAAACCTAGCCAACCGTAATTAGGATTTCGATCATTATTACTTTCTTGGAAAGGCGTGGTGTCAATAGTAGGACTGGTTTTATCTTCAGTTATTGTTGTATTAGGAGTTGTTGTAGTAGGCTGAGTATCAGTCTGTGCAGAGGCGGGTAGAGATAATGGCATAATTGCTATGGTTGCAACAATTATGCTAGCGCCAGCTACTTTGGAAAAATTAGAAACTTTCATGCTTATGGTTCTCCTGTTGTTTTTATCAAATAATTTGTTACTGAACAATTATCTGTGAGTTTTTGAGAAATTAATACGTGGCTAGAAAGAATATTACTGCTTTTCAATATACATAAAATCAATCTGTGGCTATAAAAATGACTGTCGATTAAGTATAGCTAGAGAGGTATAAAAAACTTTTTAAGAATTTTTGATGCAGACTATATTATTGGATTATGAAGAATAACGTGCGGACAACTTTGTTTATGTAACTTTTAGGAGGAATCAGCGATATTTTGATCGCCTTGCCTGCGATTCATAGCCTAGCACGATCTCAATCAACAGATGACATTACGGTTCTTACCTTGCCTCCTGATAGCGAATTGGTCGAAAGAGATTCAATAATTACCCAAGTTGTGTATGCCGACACCAGCAATCCGCGAAAATCGGTTGAAGCGTTACTAAAGTGTTATTGTGATTTGATTGTGTCGGATACGAATTACGATGGCATTAAGGAGTTAATTCAATATCATTATTACCTTGGGTAGATGAAGTTTTGCCTTGGCGAGTGCTATGGCAGGATGGAGGAAAACTTAATTTTGCTCCGGCGCGGGAATGGGAACTGGTAAAAAGTTGGCGCGATCGCCTGCGGAATGCCTAGAATCAGCAGGGGATATCATCTGTTGTGACAACTCATGCAAGCAACTGCCTCGTTTGGCAATGAGCCTAATGTGAAGGGTGTTGTAGTACACGATTGGCAGTTTAGTGACCTCATAGCGGTGTAGGAGTTACGCAGTTGGACGTATTCGTGTCATTGACAATTGTGGAGCGACAGCGCAGTAGAGAATATACAAGATGCTTCGCTCAGGCTACGTTTTGCTCAACATGACATACGGCAACTGCGTAAGTTTTATGAGGGAGCAGGGGAGAATAATTAACAAGTGTCTGTAATCTTATCCTGGGAAGAAACTAGCTGAATCAAGCTCAGAAAGAAACCCACCTCATACTTAAAAATTAAAAGCTGAAGCGGGTTTAATATCAGTGAACTTAAGATATAGGCACTTAAACGAGCTGCACACAGCGCAAATATTGTGAAGAATATACAAGATGCTTCACTGCGTTACATTACTTTCAACATGACAGGTGTAAACCGCATAAGTTCTGTAACTGCCTAATAAGGTTTACTGGAGAGATCATTCGCTTTACCAGACTTGCCACTTGAGTAACTAGTATTACTAAATCCGTCTGAGTTTACGTCCTTAACAAATCCACTGTAGGCTTCCATACCGTGTTCGCTAATATCTAAGCCTTCAAATTCTTCTTCAGGAGACACTCGAATGCCCAGGGTAGCCTTCAGCACTAGCCAGCATATTGTACTGAGGAGAACTATCATGCCTCCCACTGAGACAACACCAATCAACTGAGTAATTAGCTGACCAATACCGCCTCCTACAAATAACCCTTTCGCTGGACCAAGACCTTCACCGTACCACGAGTAGACACTAGGACCAACACTAAACAAACCTACTGCCAAAGTACCCCAAGTGCCGCAGACAAGGTGAACTGAAATTGCTCCTACTGGATCATCAATTCTGAGTTTGTCAAAAAATGTGACAGCGAAAACTACGATAATTCCAGCAATCAAACCAATCACTAAAGCACTGCTAATTGTGATGTAAGCACAAGCAGCTGTAACTCCAACCAAGCCCGCCAAGATGCCATTGATAATCATTGAGAGATCAGGCTTACCTAGATATAGCCAAGCTGTGATTGTTGCCGCAATTCCACCAGCAGCACCTGCCATGTTGGTAGTTAAAGCAATATGAGTAATCGCACTTGGATCAGCTGCCATAACTGAACCAGGATTAAACCCAAACCAGCCTAGCCATAGAATTAAAGTACCCAAGGTAGCAATACTCAGGTTGTGTCCCGGCATAGCAACACTTTCCCGACCTTCATATCTACCAATCCGTGGCCCCAGGAATGCTGCTCCCATTAAAGCCGCCCAGCCACCTACCGAGTGAACTACGGTTGAACCCGCAAAATCCCAGAAGCCTGCTTTATACAGCCAGCCACCGCCCCAAATCCAGTGTCCGGTTATTGGGTAGATGATACCTACAAGTAATAGGCTGAAGACCAAAAAGTCAACAAATTTAATTCTTTCGGCAACTGCTCCCGAAACAATCGTTGCTGCTGTTCCTGCAAACACCAGCTGGAATAAGAACTTGGCAGCAAGGGGAACACCCGTCCAATTAAGAGCGCTGAATACACCTTGATAGGCATCTCCTGTCGCAGGGCTGTTATCAGCTCCTTGAAGGAAAAATCCGTTTAGACCTAAGAAGCTATTGCCATCGCCAAACATTATTCCAAAACCAATTGCCCAAAATGCAACCGTTGCCAGAGCAAATACAATCAAGTTTTTGGCGAGAACGTTGACGGCATTTTTCTGACGGCACAAGCCAGTCTCTAACATACAAAAGCCAGCGTTCATGAAGAATACCAAGAAGGCGGCGATCGCCACCCACAGTGTATCCAACGCTACTTTCAACTCTGCTGTTGTCGGGCCCGCAGCAGGTGTAGCATCCTGAGCAACCGCCACATAACTCCATGCCAGCACAATTATGCAAGCTAGTGGTATGCAAGCTTGCCAACTAGGAGATAAACGTTTAATCGCTAACTGCAACTGCGTGACATTCGAGGCATTTTTAGGACAGGTATCCCAAGTTGTAGATATCCGTCTTTTCTTATGCTTTATTTTCATCACCACTCGAACCCATCCTTAACCTGTGAAAACACAACCTCTGACTTAATCACAATGCCTTTAATCAACTGATGCCTTTTAAAAGTTTGATTTTGTACTTTTTGAACTTTTTATTCTGTATAAAACATTACATTATTTTGGCGTTACTCCTGCCAGGCTGCCATCACAAATTATAGGAGACAGGAAAACTCACTCCTTTATGAATGGAGCTTTAGGCTTTAACCCAATAGTGACTTTATAAGCAACCAGAAGTCATAATGACTACTGTATACGTTGCTCTTAACTACTTCTTTGTGTTGGACAAACTTTTCCTGTTACAAACTGCTACGAACAGATAGGAACTACGTAAAAATACGAGTTCCTGGAAATTAACAATAGAAACTACCGTAAAAATACTGTCTTTACTTAAAAATTTTAAAGTTACGATGAAAACGTTTTAAATAATCGGTGGAGGACATTTTTAATGTCTATGCCTTGTCGGACTTCAAAAAGTGCAGTATTCCTAACTCTCGGAATGACAGCAAACATAGTTGCACCTATTGTAATTTCTGCTCCTGTAATGGCGGCTGAATTTTCTGATGTTGAAGCTCACTGGGCGCGTCCTTTTATCGAAGCTTTGGCAAAAGAAAATGTTATTAGTGGCTTTCCAGATGGCACATTTAAACCAAATGCTCCAGTAACAAGAGCGCAATTTGCTGCAATCGTCCGTCAAGCTTTTAATGAAAATAAAGTGCGAGAAGCACGGGGATTTACTGACGTTACTGCTAATTATTGGGCTACCCCCGCAATTAAGGAAGCTTACGAAACAGGATTTATGTCCGGCTACCCTAATCGCCAGTTTCGTCCCGGTGAAGAAATTCCCAAAGTTCAAGTTTTAGTTTCCCTGGCGAGTGGTTTGCGATTATCTCCTAAAACTCAAACAACTGATACATTGAAAGTTTTTAGGGATACCGCAGAAATTCCCACATACGCTGTGAATGGGGTTGCAGCAGCTACTGAAAAAAGTGTAGTTGTCAACTATCCAAATGTAATTTATCTCAATCCAAATGAAGTTGCTACTCGTGGAGACGTAGCAGCTTTTATCTATCAAGCTTTGGTAAATCAGGGAGATTTGCAGCCTCTTGCTAACAATTTAGAAGCGTCTAACTATATAGTTCGTGCGACTACACCAAGCACTCAAACTACTACCACTAATAGTACCACTACCACAACTACAAATAGCTCTAATACTCAAAATCCTCAGCTTAGAGTGATGAGAGGTACAAAGATTCCAGTCACATATCTCGCTTCTGATAAGGTTGCTGTAACTCCTAACGAAACAATTAACCTAACATTAGAAGTTGCAGATAATATTCAAAACTCCGAGAGCAAAGTTTTAATTCCCAAAGGTAGCAAAATTGAAGGGCAATTAGTACCGCGTTACAGTGGCTCTAAATTTTTGGGTACACAATTTGTTGCTCAAAGACTAATTGTTAATAATCAGTCTTACAATAATCTCAACGCTACCTCTAATTTAGTTACTAGTGAGAAACCGAGTGATGTTAATAATTCAACGGTGCAGAGTACATCGGCAACTTCGGCAGCGCAAACTATTTTAGGTACGATTCTAGGACGCAGCGTTAATGTAGAAAGTATCTTGACGGGAAGTACTGCTACTCCTCAAAATACTCAAGATAATGTTGATACCTTAGTTATAATTGACCCAGAAACAGATTTACCACTGACGTTTGGCTCTGATTTCTTTGTTACTTCTATAGCTAGTTCTTAACGAAGAATACACAAAAGAAGCAAGCTGTCCACATTGTAAGTGCAGAATTAAAATTTATCTCAGTGTCAGGTATTACGGTAAATGGCACTGAGCTTTTTGATCACATTTGCGATAAATACTGCTGGTATCCTAGCTTGTCTAATTTATTTTGCTTCTCGCTCACAGATGCAGCTAAAGCTTGGCGATAGAGTTGCACTTGCTGTAGTAATTCTGGTTGATGAGTAGCAAGAATTTGTACTGCTAACAACCCAGCGTTTTTGGCATTACCGATCGCAACTGTAGCAACAGGGATACCAGCTGGCATCTGTACAATAGAATACAGCGAATCTAGTCCCTGTAAATGACGACTAGCTACTGGAACACCAATGACAGGCAGTGGTGTTAGTGAAGCAACCATACCCGGTAAATGAGCGGCTCCGCCAGCACCAGCGATAATTACTTTAATCCCGCGTTGATGGGCTGACTTGGCGTACTCTACCATGCGTTCAGGAGTGCGGTGAGCGCTGATGATCGCTACTTCGCACTTAATACCGAATTCTGCACAAAGAGCGATCGCGTCTTGCATAGTAGGCAAATCAGAATCGCTACCCATGATAATGCCGATTAGTGGTTGAGTCATATGAGGTAGATGAGCAGTTAGTTATAAACTGGATTTGTTTTTGGATTTACAAGTTAGGCAAATGTGATGAGTGAATCAATATTAGTGGCAAATGCGATCGCTCTGGATATTATCAATGCTCGGCTACCGAGTTATACAGGCTTGCAGCAAATTTCGATTGATGCCCAAGGTAGGATTGCCCAAATTCTGCCAATGAATACATCCCAGAATGCATCCCAACATATGCCACCAGATATACAAGTTTTAGATGTATCAGGAGATTGGATTTCGTTAGGTGGCGTTGATTTGCAGATTAATGGAGCGCTAGGCAAGACATTTAATGATTTAAGTTTAGACGATGGCGATTTTTTGCAAAAAATATCCGAATTTCTGTGGCAACAAGGAGTAGATGCCTTTTTACCAACGCTTGTTACAACGTCAGTAGATAATATTGGGCGATCGCTATCTGTTATTGCTGATTTTGTTCAAAGTCGCAAATCAATACATCAGCCAGCTGCCCAAATCGTCGGTGTACATCTAGAAGGTCCATTTTTAAATCCCCAAAAGCGAGGCGCACATCCAGCAGAATATTTGTTACCACTCACAATTGAGCAAATACAGTGCGTTTTAGGCAATTACGCAGACATTGTGAAAGTCATTACTTTAGCACCAGAGTTAGATGTAACAAGAGTTGCAATTCCTTATTTACGTTCTTTGGGCATTACAGTTAGTCTCGGTCATTCCCTAGCTACAGCTACTGAAGCACAACGCGCCTTTGATTTGGGAGCAACAATGGTGACTCATGCTTTTAATGCCATGCCGGGACTGCATCACCGTGAACCAGGATTATTAGGCGCTGCACTTGTGCATCCGAGTGTTAAGTGTGGACTAATTGCCGATGGTGAACATATTAGTCCAATAATGATTGAGTTGTTGCTACGAGCGAGTTGTTACGAACAAGGAATTTTTCTCGTCAGTGATGCTTTAGCACCATTAGGATTACCAGACGGGGTTTATCCTTGGGATAAGCGGCAGATAACTGTGAAAAATGGCACGGCACGATTGCCAGACGGTACACTATCTGGAACAACTCTGCCAATGCTTGTGGGAGTGCAGAATTTAGTACGCTGGGGTATTTGTGAAGTGGAAAGTGCGATCGCTCTAGCTACTGTTGCACCCCGACAAGCGATCGGTCTTACAAGCATCCTCGGTAGTCCCGCAAGCCAATTGTTGCGCTGGCAGCTAGATGAATCTATTAATTTACTTACATTTAGCAGACTAATATCAAATGCGCTGAGTAACCCTAGTAAAGATTTTTACATTTAACTGTAGTCCGGCATTGCTCACCCTACCTCTACAAATAGTGCTTTAAGTTTCAATTTGCGTAAGTCCTAGCAGTTTGAACTGAGGAATTTTTTAGATAAGTATATTTAATATTTCTACCCTGTATATTTTTGTAAAAATAGCTTAATTAAGGCATTTAAGCCTAAAAGCTGAGTTGTTTTTTTATACAGCTTCCGCTGCGGACACTATATATAGAATTATTTTTGTAAATTTACACTACAAGTAGTAGACAAGGTTTTTGTTTCTGATATACTTCAGAATAATTGTCGGAAGCGTAGATATGTTACTTAAATTTTATAATTGCAATCTAAGCTAACAAAAAAATTGATTATAGTCAAAGACATTAATATAGTACGGCAAAACCGCAACTATTTGTATAAAATTTACTATTCTTAAAGCAAAGACGAAGAAATAAACTTTAGCTACTTTGGTAGTTAATCTGTTTGTAGTGCTTTTATGGACTATATTGTTTTACCGTCCATATTTATTTGGTTTGCCTTAAATGAACGCAGCAGATGATAAAACAATTGTTAAAGAGTATTTTAATTCCACTGGCTTTGATCGCTGGCGGCGAATTTATGGAGATGGCGAGGTTAATAAAGTTCAGCTAGACATCCGCACTGGTCATCAGCAAACAGTGGAGACTGTACTTGGCTGGCTGGCAGAAGATGACAATTTAGCAGGACTATCAATTTGTGATGCTGGGTGTGGTGTAGGTAGCCTCAGCATCCCCCTCGCTCAAGCTGGTGCTAAAGTTTATGCCAGTGATATTTCTGAAAAAATGCTGGGAGAAGCCAAAGAAAGAGCCGAAGCAGAATTAGGGAATACTGCTAATCCTACGTTTAACGTACAAGATTTAGAAACGTTGAGTGGTAACTACGATACTGTGATTTGTCTGGATGTTTTATTCCACTATCCGCAAGACAAGGCAGATCAAATGATTTCTCATCTGATCTCTATGGCTGACGCGCGCTTAATTCTCAGCTTTGCTCCGAAAACCTTGGCTCTTAGTTTACTTAAAAAAATTGGCAGTTTCTTTCCGGGGCCAAGTAAAGCAACAAGGGCTTATTTGCACCGCGAAGCTGATGTGATTAAAATTTTGGAAAGAAATGGCTTTTCTGTACAGCGACAGGCGATGACGCAAACTCGCTTTTACTTCTCTAAAATACTCGAAGCAACTCGCAACCCAAGCTAGAATTGCAGCAAAATTAGTTTTCTGCTCAGACTATGAAGACTGCGGAAAAAATAGCATCAGGCTGGCTACTGCTACTCGGATTTATGTTTTTATTGCTTCCAGCTTCTACAGTTAATCGGGGTTCTACTCAGAATCAGAATATGCCGATTTGTAGTACACCTAATGTAAACGAAGCGCGTGATACTGCGATAGGTGGACTAATTTTAGGTGTGCCTAGTGTTTTACTGGGTGGCTTACTAGCACTGGGAGCATACCGCCAAGGACAGCAAGAGAAAGCGATCGCTCCACCAGCAGGCGATCGCCTCCATTCTGCTTTTTTTCGGCTACTTCAAGCAGGCAATGGCTATATCACGATTTTGCAGTTTGCCCTAGAGGCACAGTTAACAGCAACAGCCGCTAGGCAATATCTAGATGAAAGAGCTAAAGAGTTTGATGCTACTTTTGATGTTAGTCATGAAGGTGCAATTTCTTACTATTTTCCAGGATTAAATACTGCTTACATTCCTGCCTCTAGTTCCGATAATAAACAGCAATTCGATATTATTTTAGAAGACTCAGGTAAAAATAGAATTGCGGTTATTAAGGTAATAACAGAATTAACGTATTTTGGTTTAAAAGAAGCGAAATACTTAGTAGAATCAACACCAACAGTCTTGAAAACAAAAGTTACTAAAGCATTAGCTGAAGATATTAAAAAGCAGCTTGAAGAAGTAGGTGCAAAGGTGACTATATTATAATGACTAAAATATTTTTGGCGATCGCATCCATTTTTGGTGGTTTATCTGTTGGTGCTGGCGCTTTTGCCTCCCATGCTTTAAAAGACAAGTTGAGTGAACGAGCGTTAGAGATTTTTGAAACAGCAGCTCGTTACCAGATATATCATGCTTTAGCTCTTTTGCTAGTAGCATTGCTAATAAATCAAACAGAATCTTCACAACCAAGCTTAGTAATAGCTGGATGGGCTTTTATTATTGGTATTGTTGTTTTCTCAGGCAGTTTATATGCTTTTAGCTTAACTGATATTAAAGTATTAGGAGCAATCACCCCACTAGGCGGACTTGCTTTTATTATTGGTTGGGGAGCTTTAGCATATTCATCCTTAAATTTTAAATAACACATATATACAAACGCACTTAATTATTTACTGTCAAACTTTAGAAGTAAACGTACTTAACTTGTACGCATTTAGTTTAATAGTGCTTTAATATTAAACTACCAAATACATTAGTAAATAAAATAAATATTCTGACTATACGTTAAGTTAATTTGCTCCTGTAGAAGTAGTAAGTAAGTGTTATTTGAATGCACTAAATATACGTTTTTACCAACCGTATTTATACCCAAAACTTTCTTACATCTATCTTTAGCAGTGATTTCTATATCTATCTTTTGAATGGTTAATTAACCTTAATTTATGATTACACCTTGTTATAGAGGCGATAATAAATTTTTCCTCTAACAACAGAAAACTAAGCCATCATTAATTTACTTAGAGGTTTCAATGGCATTCGCTACCGATGACTCTACAAAACAAGCAGTACAACAGTTTCAAGGCTTTGATGTAGATACTCAACTTGGCTTACTATGGTTTGGTTATCTAGACATTAAAGACCAACTTAACCCAGCAAACTCAGCTTCTGCCCAAGATACCGCAGGCGCATTGTACGATCAAATTAAGGCAATGTCTAAAGAAGAGCAACTGCAAGCCCAGCGTGATATTGCTTCAGGTGCAAGCAGTGATGTTAGCCACACTTATAGTTCTTTGAGTTCTAGCGGTAAGTTAGATGTTTGGTTACGCCTATCACAAGGTATGGAAGAAGGTGCAATTATTCAAGTACCTTCTGACTATCAACCACCATCGGAAACACAAGATTTTGTAAATCAAATCAAGAGTCTTGACTTCGAGAAGCGGATTGATTTTATGCGTAGCACTGTAATCGAAATGGGTGCTAAGTCATAAATAACCGTTAGCGTCTAGTAGGGGTAATTCATCAATTGCCCCTATTCAGTAGTAAAGTATTTAATTTTTTAATTTAGCTCTACAAAAATAGAAAAATTCAATAGATAAATTATTCCTTATAAATTGGTAATTTCAATGAACAATAAATAATGATTTTAGACAATTGATAATTGATTGGTCATAAGCTTTTAAAATTTCAATTTTTTTACGCTCAAGATTAAGCAATCTCGCTGCTACTAATATATAATCTTAATTTGGTTAAAAGTAGAGCAGGCTATTTATATATAGCTATGACGATTTGTTACACGTTATTATTAATGAAGTGTTAACAAATCAAGACTTTTTAACCATACTAGGTAAACGCTCGTAGAATTAACCTAGATATAAGATTGCTTACAGTAAAACTATTTTACGCTATACTTTATTACCTATTTGACCCAACTATTAGTAAATTTTTTCAGTTTTGCAGTATATTTGTTTCGGCGCTTCACTAAAGTATTTAAACAATGCTGGACATAGCCAACCTTCCATGTCTTTTTGATGCCAGCGATACCAGTTAGCGCCGTATTCCTCTTTTATCCAAATTAGTTCTGCTTGATAGCTTGGAAAAGGATTTGCCGAAAATAACAACTTAAACCCTTCATTAATATTAGGAATGTCTTGAACAAGAATATCAATTATTTCAGGTACACCACTAACAAATGGTTCCTGTACAAGTCCGACTCGTTCATCATCAAATACCCATGTTTTTTGATGTTGATATGGAAAAATCACCATGATCGCGTTAGGCATAAAAATAACTCCTATGTTTAAAGGAAATTTGAATGATTGCGATCGCTCTGCTCGTTATTCCAAGGCGCGATCGCTTTATGAGTGGCACATCAACTAATTAGCCTCATACAATATGAAGTAATGTTGCAAAATTTTCATCATGTGCCGTTTGCTTGGCTACATCGGTTCACCGATTTCTCTGGATTACTTGTTATATAAGCCTGAACACTCATTAATTATCCAGAGTTATCAACCCCGCGAGATGAACTCTGGAGTAGTTAATGCTGACGGCTTTGGGGTTGGCTGGTATCACCCGCAAAAAGAGACTAATCCTTTTACCTACAAAAACATACTCCCGATTTGGAATGATGTTAACCTTCCTAGCCTCAGCCGCTATGTTGAATCTGGGTGCGTGGTGAGTTCGATTCGGAGTGCGACTGGTGGTCAAGCTGTAGATTTAAGTAACTGTCAGCCTTTTGAGTACGATCGCCTACTATGTATCCATAATGGCATGATTGAAAACTTTAAGCAGACACTCTTACGCCCAATTTGCGATCGCCTAAATGATGTCGCTTACCAGTCAATTAAAGGTAGTACCGACTCCGAACACTTTTTTGCTCTGATCATCAACGAATTGCAAACAAACCCCACTGCTACGCTAGAACAGGCATTGCAAACCTCATTGCTAACTTTAGAAGAATTAGCGCAGTCTCATCAAGTGAAAGCCTCTGCGAATATGATCTTAAGTGCCGGACATCGCTTAATTGCCTCGCGTTTTGCTACTGGTACAGAGTGTCCATCTTTATACTGGTTAAGGGACGATCCAACGTATCCAGAAGCGGTAATCGTTGCTTCGGAACCTTTATTTGAAGGCAATTGGCATCGTTTCCCTGAACAAAGTATTCTCAGTGTAGGAGAAGACCTTGAGATCAAAATCAATCCAATCCAGTTGTAGAAACTCTATTGCTCGTAAAGAAGCATTAGCTGATGCTATGCACCAGTGCCGAGCTGGAACGCTGGATTTGTTCAACGCTATAGATTATGCTACATTCTGCCATCATGCTCATCCAGACTTTAGTCCTGCGGGATGGCACTTAGGTCATATTGCCTTTACTGAGTCTTTGTGGCTATTAGAGCGTGGTGCGGGAATGCCGCCTATGTTCCCCCAGTACCGCCAATTATTTGTCGCCGATGGTTTGCCGAAGACACAGCGCGTTAATTTACCGCCGTTAGCAGAAATCCTCCACTACCTAGACACAGTAACAGCAAAAGTCCTAGATTACCTGGAAACAGTTGATTTAGATCAGCAAGAACGTTTATGGCGCTGGTTAATTCAGCATGAAAGTCAGCACAGCGAAACTATTGCTTTTGTACTGCAATTACAACAATGGGGAATAGGGGTTAGGGGGAGCCAGTCTCGTGCGGAGGTTCCCTCCGTTGAGAGAACTGGCGTTCAGGGGTTAGGGTCTCGCCTCTCGCCTCTTGTCTCTCGCCTCGATGAAATGATTGAAATTCCTGATGGGTACTTTGAGCAGGGTAATGAATGTATTGATGCTTTGGATAATGAGCGCCCAATCCAGCGAGTAAACCTTGAGACTTACTGCATTGACCGTTATCCTGTCACTTGTGGGCAGTATGAGCGGTTTATAAAGGCGGGAGGGTATCAAAACCCCAATTGGTGGTCAAATGCTGGTTGGAAGTGGCTGCAAAGCCAGCAGGTGACACAACCCTTATACTGGTCAGATCACCCCTGTTGGACTAATCACCCTGTCTGCGGTGTATCCTGGTATGAAGCAGAAGCCTACGCGCGGTTTGTGGGTAAGCGGCTACCAACGGAAGCAGAATGGGAAAAAGCAGCCAGTTGGAATTCAGAAACTAAAGTTCAGCGCATCTATCCTTGGGAAGAAGAAGTATTAGATAGCGATCGCTGTAATCATGACAATGCTTTTAGCCAAACAACGCCAGTTAATGCCTACCCTAATGGGCAAAGTGCTTATGGCTTGTACGATACTTTAGGCAATGTCTGGGAATGGACGGACTCTGTTTTCCAAGGCTATGAAGGTTTTGCGAGTTACCCTTACACTGGTTATTCCAAAGTTTATTTTGATGGGCAACACCAGGTACTAAAAGGAGGCAGTTGGGCAACTCGTCCTTGGGCGCTGCGCTGTAGTTTTCGCAACTGGTATTATCCCAGTGTTCGCCAAATTCTCGCAGGGTTTCGTTGTGCTAAATAGTAAGTAGTGGATAGTGATCAGTGAGTAGACAAGAAGTGAAGAGGAAATATTCTCTTCCTACTATATAAAGACAGCTTATACATTCGGGCTACACCCCTCTATCCAATTCTGTTTCTGCTTTCTGCTACCAAGAGGCTTGAAATTTATTTCTTCAGGTTGTTTCACTACTCACTCAACACTACTCACTACTCACTCCCCCAAAGGGGCTTAATCAGCTTTAAACAATCTGGCTCAAGCATGATTTTATGCTTGATAGCTTTGTGTTTTACTTGCTGACGGTTCACGGAAAAGGCGATCGCACTTACTTTATTAGCGATCGCTCGTTATCATGTCGAGCAAAGGAAGGTTCAATGTCAATATCTAAAGCTGCAAGCAGCAATGCCGACACAATTACAAAACGCTTGCAGATAGAGCATTTACTCGCTCCAACACTATCACCTGACAATCTCAGTGATGGTAGCGATGTAATCGCGGGATTAACTCAAACGCCCAAATCACTCCCCGCTCGTTACTTTTATGACGATCGCGGTTCTCAGTTATTTGAGCAAATTTGTGAATTACCTGAGTATTATTTAACACGCACAGAAACCGCAATATTACAAAAATGTGCTATTGAAATTGCCCGAATTACAGATATCTGTGAACTTGTAGAACTGGGTAGTGGTAGTTCAACTAAAACTCGTATTCTCCTAGATGCCTATCATCAATTAGGCTTCCCATTACGTTATCTGCCGATTGATATTAGTGCTGGTATTCTAGAAATCAGTGCGCGGCAGTTATTAGCAGATTATGACTCGTTGCAAGTTCACGCTATAGCAAGCACATACGAACTGGCACTACAACAATTAATACCAAAAAAGCTACCTAATAGGATGATTTGTTTTATCGGTAGTACGTTAGGCAATCTTAATCCTAGTGAGTGTGATGTCTTCTTTTCACAAATTATATCTGCCTTAAATTCAGATGAGTATTTCTTATTAGGAATAGACTTGCAAAAGCCGAAACATTTATTAGAAGCAGCTTATAACGATAGCCAAGGTGTGACGGCAGCGTTTAACCTCAATATGCTGCATCATCTGAATAAACGGTTTGAAGGCAATTTTGATCCGACACAATTTGAACACTGGGCATTTTATAACGAAACTGAGCATCAAATTGAAATGCACTTGCGAAGTTTGCTTCAGCAGACTGTTCAGTTACACACTCTAGATTTGACGATTCAGTTTGAAAAGAGTGAGACAATTTTAACGGAAATTTCCCGCAAATTTGACCTTAATACGCTCCAACAAGACCTCTCAAGTCAGGGTTTAAAACCACTTCAAGTTTGGACAGATCCAAATCAGTGGTTTGGTTTGTTACTTTGCCAGTTGCAACCGTCAGCATAAGTTCAACTTAGGATAAATTAGATAACCAATCAATTATCAATTGTCAATTATCAGAAATCACTGTTCATTGATAATTGTTCATTAATTTTGACATATTGGTGTCACATTCGAGAATCAGACTAAAAGTAACAAACTTCAATTGAGTTCTATAGGAGACTAGAATGATCAAAGTGATGCCAATATTAGCTGGAATGCTAGCGATCGCAGTTGTAACCACTCCTCTTGCAGTCAAAGCAGGGCCAAACTATCAAGGGAAAAGAGCAGCCATAGAACTGACTCAGGAACAACGAACCCAGATGGAGCAGATTTATCGCAATACTCGTTCCCAAATGGAAGCCATCCTCACGCCAGAGCAAAAACAGCGATTTCAAGCGGCTTTAGAACAACGTCGGGGGATGCGCGCTGCTATAGCTGCTATGAATCTTTCTCCAGAACAGCAAACTCAACTGCGAAATATTATGCAGTCGGCTAGAACCCAGAAAGATGCAATCTTGACTTCACAACAAAAGCAGCAACTTCAAGAATGGCGCTCAGAGCGACAACAGCAGCAGAACCAGTAATCAATGCTACAGCAGCTAAAAAGGTAATTACACTAACCTAGTTACAAAACAAGATTAGACACCCTGGACTTTGGACAAATTTGTCCAAAGTTCAATAAATATATAGTAAGTTAGCTAACCTCAAATGCTCAATAGCTAGGAATTGAACAAGGAACAATTAGATGGCAGTTACGCAGAGTAGACAGAAAGGAAAAAAGAAGACAACTGCACAACGATTGTGGTCTTTGCATTGGCTAATGGCAGCTTTTTACTTACTGCTGTTTGTCGGTGGCGCTTATATGGCTGATTTACCAAGGGAAGTTTCGTATCGCGGCTCTTTGTATGACTTCCACAAAACTCTTGGCGTAATTGTGATGAGTTTGTTGCTAGCCAGGATTTTTGTCCTCCTGCGCGTCCTGCAACACAAATATAGACGACGACAGCCTAAGCGCACAAATGACTGGTGGCAAACTTTCGCTTTACACTCGGCTTTGTACTTTTTTATGCTGCTAGTTCCTTTAAGCGGCTATTTTTTTTCCAACTCTTCTGGGTATGATGTAACTATTGTTGGTACTAACATTGCACTACCACGCCTGTTTGCTGAAAACAAGGCTTTAGCTGAAATAGGCAGAAGCTCACATTTTTGGCTATCATACACCTTTTTAGCTTTTATTATCTTGCACACTGTAGCTCAAAAAAAATACTTGCGGGCTACTTTGCGCCGTTTCTATAAAGCTGCTACTGGGGCGACTCGCTAACAGCGCTTGCGTTAAAAAGATTGGCGAAAACGCAGGCAATGTGACAAAAACCTTTGTGGAATATGCGATCGCCCACCGAAATGAAGATGAATGTAGGAAGCATGAATATTAGGTGATCGCCATCCTTCTAATGTCAAGCGCGATCGCTCTTCATATCCTCGGATTTCAAACACTGGATTTGTCGGCATTTCCGATAAATACGATCGATGAAATTCATGTCCCCACACAACTGAGCCAGCGCTTAGTAGTAAGCTGTCTTCTAGAGCAGTGCAGCAGCGATAACCTAATGTTAGACGTGAACCCATAACCGATGTTGTAGGTATTGCTCCCACCATTGGCCAAGACTGACCATTAAAATCTACAATTTGCTTACTTAAATACATCAATCCTCCACACTCAGCATAAGTCGGCATTCCTGCTTGAAGCGCTTTTTTGATTGCCTCAACTAGGTGATTTTCTGCTAGTTGTTGGGCAAAAACTTCTGGAAACCCACCGCCAAAATACATTCCTCCAACGTCCTCTGGTAAGCCAGAGTCGGTAAGCGGACTCCAAAAAACCAATTCTGCCCCCAGCGCTGCCAAGATATCTAAATTATCTGGGTAGTAGAAACTGAAAGCGCGATCGCGGGCAACTGCCAATTTTACTGGTGATCGAGTTATAGGTTGAATACTCCTAATCCCTGATCCCTGATCCTTGTCCCCTGTTTTTAAAAACGGCAGCAGATTTTCCCAGTTAAAGCAGGTGTCACCTAAAGTTGCCAGCTTGTCTATTAAGGTGTCTAGCGAGGAAAGTTCTGCTGTGGGTACTAAGCCGAGATGTCGATCCGGAATTGTAATGTTATCCTGCCGCCGGAGAACGCCTAGAATTGGCAATTGCAGAGGTTCTAGAGCATCGAGGAGCAATTCTAAGTGGCGATCGCTGCCTACGCGGTTCAGCACTACTCCAGCCAGCTTCACACGCGGATCAAATGAGCGATAACCATGTGCGATCGCCGCAACAGAGCGAGACAATCGGCTGCAATCAAGTACCAATAAAATGGGCAAATCGAGCAACTGCGCCACATGAGCCGTACTTGCTGTTGAGTCAATACCAGTCGCCCCATCAAATAGCCCCATTACTCCTTCTACCAAGGCATAATCCACATCTTGGATATGACGTGCAAAGCATTGTTGCACATAAGCCTCAGATGTCAGCACGGGGTCTAAATTCCGGCAAGCACGATTTGTAACGTGCTGATGAAACATTGGATCGATATAGTCTGGTCCAACCTTAAAAGATTGCACCTTCAACCGCCGACGACACAATGACGCTAGCAAGGCAAGCGTTACAGTCGTCTTACCCACCCCACTGCGTTCTCCTGCAACTACTAAAGGCATCTGAAACTTATTGCTGTAGTTCTTACCCTAATATGATCAGCACCAATTAGCAGCAAGAAGTCCAATAAACATCTCATATTTAGCACCTGTAGGATTCGGAGCTACTTAGAGTACGACTGATGACCGTAGGCTGCACTCTCAACTAAGTTGGTTTTCTAATCATAAATTGCACCACTATTGTGAGCTAAAGTCAGCCAAATATTTCGACTCGACTGACTTCAGCTATTACCCTTTAAAGGTGCAAAACATCAGTAGACCATGAAGCAGTTTTAAGCAGCAGGCGTACCTAATTTGATAATTTGAGCCGTGACTGCAAGGCTTTCTTCATAAAGAGGCTCTGGTCCCCAGCGTTGTACCTGTTGACTCAGTAAGTCTTCCGCCTTTTGGTCGGCAAGTGGCGTAACCTGCTCAAATCGGCACGACTGAGCGCCACCACCAGCTTCCATCCGCATACAACCACTCGTTTCAGAACACAGAACAGTACAACAGTCTGCCTGCAAATTAGTTGAAGTCAGCCGCAAAGCAACTAAATCGCCCGGAATCTCACCAGAATCAGCTGTTGGAACTCCTGCCAATTCTGCTTCCACTGAGCGCTGCTCTTGGGTGACGAAGTTAATGCGATAGATATCGTAGTCTCCCCCTTCGGATTCATAGGAAACCGGATGCCACTGCAACCGACTAGCTAGCCAACCCAAAAACATTAGTGCTTGAGCCGGATTGCCTTTTTCGTAATCAATCGTTACCCGGTCAACTTCATTAAGAGCGGCGCGACGTTCTGGTGGATCGAAAGCTTCAGCAGTCAACTCTTGCCACGCCGATAAGCGCCGCCAGTTAAGGTCAGCAACCGGAGTACCTGCTTCTATTAGCTCTTGCAATCTGCCCAAATCAGCTTCTGTTTCAGTAAACTGGCTAGAGTCAACGATAACGGAACTACATACTAAAGCCAGCCTCTTGAACAAGCTATGGTTAGGATCTGGTGTTGCCTTCCACCAAAGAAACTTTGGTAGATCCCCAATTAACAAAGCTGTGATCATACCACCTACTCGTTCTAGGGCGGCGACAGTTCCCGTGAGCGTGATGTATTCGCAGCAGACGAGCGTAGTTGATGATTGCTTTTGGATCGGGCAATAAGCGGAGACTTGAGCCGTTACGCCTTCGTCTTCTCCTGCCACTGAACAGATAGCAATGATCCGACAGGGATTGCGGCTAGCGATCGCATCTGCCACAGTAGGGCTTTGAGTGTCCAAGGCATACGACGTTCCATTTGTGCCGTTGCCTCCGCCATTGGCAGCATTACCACGACGTTTGGCAAGTTCTTGTCGCAATTGGGCTAGCGTGTCAGGAGTTGCTTTCCCTGTAATCGACAGTTTATAAGCCTTCTGCGCCTCCCGCAGCGCAACAGACGTGCGCGGTCCTGGAATCCCATCAATTGGACCGCTATAAAATCCTAAAGCAGCCAACAAATGCTGTGTTTCTTCTGGTTCGTAAACCACCAAACTAAACGTTGTTGCCCGCGTAGCACCAATGCCGTAACTTTGCCAAACTTTACTAAGTTCCGCCTCAATTTCATTGAGTGAAACATCCTTTGGAGCCTGAAGTGAAACAATGGGAGCAGATTGGGTTGCCATAATAGATTTGAATTTTAAGTTTTAAAATTAGCTGTCAGCTATCAGTCTTTAAGGTAATCACACTCAATTCAGTGTCTCTAGATACCAAGATTGGGTGATCCTACACTTCAATCAATGCGCTGAAGGCGTAGTGAATAGTAGCTAGTGAAACTTTTTCTACTAACTTTTTGTCTTTTCACTTCTTTTCTACTCACTACTCACTTCCTTCATAAATAAACTTGACTGCTAACCACTAATAGCTTTTTACAGCCTGCGCCAACGGCGACCATCTTGGTTAATTAAGAGTTCTGCTTCTGTAGGTTCCCAAGTACCAGCTTCATACTGAGGAATGGACGCTGGGTCTGTGGGTGAATCCCAAACGGTAAGTGCTGGAGTCACCACCCGCCAAGCGGCTTCGACTTCATCTGCCCGCGTGAACAAAGTTTGGTCGCCCATCATACAATCAATCAACAGGCGATCGTAAGCATCCGAAGCTGCTCGGATTCCAAACGAACCATAACTAAAGTCCATGTCAACTGAACGAGTACGTAAATCTGGCCCCGGCATCTTGACTTCAAAGCGAAGTGAAATTCCCTCATTCGGCTGAATCCGCATTACCAGAATATTGGCATTTACTTGTTGAGAGGCGGATTGAAAGATTAGATAAGGCACTTCGCGGAAATGAATTGCAATCTCACTTACCTTTTTCGGTAATCGTTTACCAGTACGAAGGTAGAAGGGAACGCCTTGCCAGCGCCAGTTATCGATCAAAAATTTCATCGCTACATAGGTGGGTGTTGTGGAGTCGGGGTTAACTCCTGTCTCCTCCCGATACCCTGGTACTTGTTTACCCTTCATCCACCCGGCGCTATATTGACCACGCACTGCCGATCGCTCTAAATTTTGAACATCTGCTAAGTGGGTAGCCTGGAGTACCTTTAATTTTTCTGTGCGGATACTTTCTGCATCAAGCGCGTTAGGCGGCTCCATTGCAGTAAAGCAAAAAAGTTGCATCAGGTGATTTTGTAGCATATCCCGCAGTGCGCCGGAGGTTTCGTAGTACCCAGCCCGATCCTCGACTCCCACCGTCTCTGCTACAGTGATTTGAACGTGGTCAACAAACTGACGATTCCACAATGGCTCAAAAATCGCATTAGCGAAGCGAAAGACAAGCAGATTTTGAACAGTCTCTTTGCCCAAGTAGTGGTCAATACGATAAACCTGCTCTTCTTTGCAGACTTTCCGCACTACTCGGTTTAACTCGCGGGCAGAACTTAAGTCGCGACCAAAAGGTTTTTCAATCACTAAGCGACTCTTGAGCGGCTCTTCCAGCATTCCGGTTGCTCCTAGCTGCTGAATCGCCTCAGCAAAGAATTTTGGGGCAACAGAAAGGTAGAATACTCGGTTTCCCCGCGTCCCTCTTTTTCCATCCAATTCATTGAGTAAATCTTTTAGTTTTTGGTAGCTTTCGGGATTATCAATATCACCAGAGCAGTAAAACAATCCTTGAGCGAATTCTTGCCAGAGTTCTTCAGAACCGATCCCATCAGAAAACTGCTCGATGCCCTCACGCATTTGTTCGCGGAAGTGGTCATGGCTCCAATCCCGCCGTGCCACACCGACAATAGTTGTTTCTGGTGGAATATGTCGTTCCCGCCTCAATTTGTAAAGTGCTGGAACCAATTTTCGTTGGGTAAGATCTCCCGAAGCACCAAAGATAACCAAGATTTGGGGTTCGGGCATCCGTTGCTGTTGCAGCCCTACGCGCAGGGGATTTTCTAGCAGCGTGACCATAGATTGTTTGCAGGATAAGTTTTGCTTAATGAGGGGTTAGAGGACAAGGGGACAAGGGGACAAGGGGACAAGGGGATAAGAGGAATTTACTTGCTACTCCCCTGCCAAGAAAGCTCCTCTGCTCCCCTGCTCCTCATCTACCTATACGGGCGACAACTGATTGACTTTTTCTTCTAAGGAGTCCATCAGCGATTGGAAGGGTTGAACGAACTTCTGAATTGCTTCGACGAGGAGTTCATCCATTACTTCGTCCAAGTTAATGTTAATGTCTGGATCTTTCAAATTTTCGAGCAGATTGTAAGATTCTTCTACTCCAGTCTCAACACGCGATCGCGGATCGCAGTGATCGGCGCAGGCTTCAATTGTGTTCGGTGGTAGGGTGTTTACTGTATCGGGACCAACCAATTCATCGACATACATAACGTCGCTGTAGCTAGGATCTTTGGTGCTGGTGCTAGCCCAAAGTAGCCGTTGGACTTTAGCTCCTTTTGCCGCTAAAGTTTGCCAGCGATCACTTCCGAAAATCTCTTTATATTTTTGGTAAGCTACTTTCGCGTTGGCGATCGCTACTTTGCCCTTAACAGACCGCAGTTTTGCCTCTACGTTGAGATCATCAACACCCTTCTTGAGTTTGTCATCAATTCGCTTATCAATGTTGATATCAATTCGGCTGAGGAAGAAACTTGCTACTGACGCAATTTTGCTAATATCTTCGCCTGATTCTGCCCGCTTTTCCAAGCCGCGAATATAAGCCCAGGCTGTCTCTACGTAGCTATTAACGGAAAACAGCAAAGTAACGTTAACATTAATTCCTTCGCTGATCACCTGTTCTACTGCTGGCAAGCCCTTGGTTGTACCAGGAATTTTGATCATCACATTTTCCCGACCAATTTCTTGGTAATAGCGTCGGGCTTCTTCAATCGTTGCTTCAGTATCATGGGCGATCGTTGGCGGCACTTCAATACTGACATAACCATCAAGCGCATTTGATGATTCATACACAGGGCGTAAGATATCACAGGCATCGCGGATATCTTCAAAAATTAGCGACTCATAAACTTTATAAATCGGTAATCCTGCTCTGACTCCGGCTTCAATATCAGCATCGTAGATCGCGTTACCCATCATCGCTTTTTCAAAAATAGCCGGGTTAGTGGTGATTCCACAAATACCGCCATTTTCAACTAAAGCTTTGAGTTCACCCGACTGAATAATGTCACGAGTCAAATTATCCATCCAGATACTTTGACCATATTCTTTAATTTCGATTAAATGATTGTTTGGCTTGGTTGCTTGGTCTGTCATTGTTTTATTCCTATCAATTATTGCTTTAACTCTCTTGCTAGGGAAAAACATAGTAATGTGTGTTTATCTTCTGACTTTTCCCCTGATCCCTAACCCCTGTTATTGAGGCACGCGTGATCGCTCCATCATGTTTTCACTTTGTTCTTTTGCCTGTTTCTGAATAAAAGACTCCACTAGAGCCACATCGTCTTTGCTACCAATAATCAACGGTGTGCGCTGGTGCAGTTTTTCTGGTACTACGTCCAAAATTTCCTGGTTTCCTGTACTTGCTCTTCCTCCTGCTTGCTCAATCAAAAAGGCTAAAGGTGCAGATTCATAGAGCAGACGCAATTTACCTTCTGGTTGCTTTATTGTACCGGGGTACAAAAACACACCGCCTTGAACTAGAACCCGATGAATATCTCCAACCATTGCCCCACCATATCGAGCGGTATAACCTTCTGTGCGGTGGACATAGCGGATATATTCCCGAAATGAATCGTCCCACTGCCAAAAGTTGCCTTCATTGACACTATAAACTGGGCCATGGTTAGGAATCTGTATATTTTCATCCGAAAGGATAAACTCTCCTAAGCTGGGGTCAAGAGTGAAAGAGTGAACTCCTTTACCGATGGAATACACCAGCATCGTGCTGGGGCCATAAAGAATATAACCAGCTGCAATTTGTTTACGCCCACTTTGCAACAAATCACTTGCTGTGCCATCCACATCCTCACCTTCCTGCTGGCGAATAGCAAAAATCGAACCCAAACTTAGATTATTATCGGTGTTAGAAGAGCCATCAATCGGGTCATATAACAGTGTATAGCGACCAATTGGACAGTTTTCGGGAATGTAGTAGGGCTTTTCCATTTCCTCAGAAGCCAAGCGGCAAACAAGACCACTTTGCTTGAATACCGAGATAAAAACATCATTGGCGTAGACATCCATCTTTTTAACGGATTCTCCCTGCACATTGATGTCTCCAGTAAATCCCAAAACACCTTCCATTAATCCAGCACGGCTAAGGCGACGAGCGATAATCTTGCCAGCGAGGGCGATACGGTTCATTAAGGCACTGAGATCCTGCGCCTCTGCTGAGAAGTTCTGAAGTTGCTGTAAAACGTGACGAGATAGAGTCGTACAATCACGATCTAAGCCGTATTCTTGAGCGTCTGTTTGTTGAGCGTCAACCATTGTTTTCGTCCTCCCTATCGAGTGGGGCGCTGATAACGGTTACTTATGTGCGCGTAGCATATGCTAATTGCATTGGTAACGCCCGATTCTGCTTCTATCTTAGAGAGGGAATTTCCGAGTGAAATCTGACTTTAGGTGAACTACCTACACCATCCCGCACGTGTTGGTGTGTACTTCCTGCTAAATTGGGAGAATTGCCGCCAACTTACTTGGAAGAATCATCCTTAGACTTACATATTACCTCTAAGGGCAGAAGCGATCGTTCCAACCGCTAAAATTCGCATTTTTGTAAGCCGGATAGATAGTAGCATTTTCGTCTCTATCTTGCTGTGTTAAATATTTTGGACAATCCCAAAAATACTTTTGAAAACTCGTTTTTTTTGATTTAATGGGCGTAAATCGAGCAAGTTTTAATAGTAGCAAACAGCGCGTTCGTTCGGAGTTGGAGGCTGAAGCCTCCGCGCAGCGTGTAGACGCAAATTTATCATTACTCACATGGTTTTAACTGTAGCGCTCGTTGTAACTCTGCTAGTTCGTCACGATGGGCGATAACAGTGATTTTGCTGTGTGACTGTGATTCGCTTTTTGTAGCTTCCATCTTCAACGACACCTGCTCTTTACGCCCCGCTTTTTTCCAGTAAAAAACACCCGCAGCAGGTGACAGCAACACTAGCAATAAAAAAATCTTACTTAGGCTAGGAAAAAGAAATGACAAAACCAGGGCTAAACAAAGAGTGCCAATAGCTGCAAGCAGCGTCAGAAAAATCGCCAGAAAAACACTTGGTTGCACAATTCCCTCAAATGTAACCAAGTTATGCTCCGCGTCTACCTTCGTTACTTTATAAGAACGCTCTTGTAAATACTGCTGCAATTGAACTACTAAAGAAGCTTCTGGTTGCTCAGATGTCAATTTAACTTCTTGCGTTCGATCTTTAACCGATGCACGGATGAAGAAAAACAGCCCTACTAGCATCAATAATGTTAGCAGTAAGGTAGACGGGATAATAAAACTATTCATAATCAGTTCTTAACTAATCTACTTTTTTATTATTAGTTATTTCTTACTTAATCCTCCAATCATATATTCCTGCCACAAACGAGCTAAATTTTCAGCCTGGACTTGCCACTCTGGGTTAATCTGATACATTCGCCGGGGACGGCCGCGTCCTTGGACTTTTTGCCAGTAACTGGTAATAGCGTTTTTGTCTTCCAGAAATTTGAGCGCGCTATAAAGGACGGTGTCAGAAAGCCGATAAAGTGGGTGTTCACTCTCTAGTCGTTCAATCAACTGAGTTCCGTAAGATTCTCCCTGTAACAGAACTGATAGAACGTAACATACTGCCATCTCCTGGCTTAAATATGTTGGGGGAGGATTTTGAAAAAAGTGATAAATATCATCAAGTTTCATAAATATATTTTGGAGCTTGGCAGTAATGAGAATTTTTGGTGTAACGGTGTACTTACGACTTTTGACAACATGATAATAATAATTTTGATATTTGGTATTAGATAAAAGATAGAGTCATTTTAGTAAATAGTATCTAAAGAATCATAAGTTATCTAAAATTAAAATTTAGATTCACATAACTTATAATTTATCTGTAGTTTCAGATACTATTTTCAATAATTACTTGCCATGGTTTCGGGCAGTAGTGAGTTGAGGTAACTGATTTTTGCGAAATAGCTAGTAAATGCCTGACATTTTTTTGACAAAGAGCAATGTCTGATGACAAACCGCTACTCGTCTACGTGCAAGCTTACAACCCAAAAGCCGTATAGCGTGTAGTCCTAAAATAAACAGCTACTTTCAATAAATCATTACAATCAATCTGGGGTGTAGCCGACTCAGATATCAAGGCTACCCAATCTTAAAACTTTCCCATACTACGTTAGGAAGTATCGAAACCTTAATAACGCTTGACGAGTTTGTTACAAGACAGGGACACTAAAAGAGTTACTTCAAAGGGTGTAGTTCGCCTCACCATAGCCACCCAGATTAGGGATAAATATGTTAGAAAGGCCCGAGTCCAAATCAACTTCAACTATCCAGGAAATTGCCCAGACGTTTCGGCTTACAGGTTGGGCTAGCTTCTGGGCGCAGTTAGTTCTGGGCGTAGTTGCTGCTGTGATTTTGGGGTTTGCTAGCCTTAGTCGTGACGTTTCTACTGGTCAAAAGAGTGTAGGAACTGGGCTAGGGATATTTTTTGCGGTTATTGCTGTAATTGCCCTGGGAGCAAGCATATTTTGGGCTTTCCGTTACATCAGGATTTCTAAACAACTCCAATCATCTAATCCTAATAATCGTCCACGTAAGGCAGATACGATTCAACTGTTGCGCTTGGGATTGAGCATCAATTTGGTAGGACTACTGGTCGGTCTTATCGGCGCACAAGCGATTGTGGGCGCTCTTGTAGCAAAATCGTTGACTTTACCGCAAGCTGGTGTGGGGGTTTACCAAGTTGATCCTAGCCGGATTATTCGACCTCTAGATATTTTTGTAGTGCAGGCAAACACAAATACGGTTGCGGCTCACTTTGCAGGTCTAATCGGTTCCCTATGGCTGCTCAATCGTGTAAATCGGCAGTAAAAGAAGGGGTTAGGAGTTGGGGAAATACAAATTTAGGCTTAAAAGAGGATATATTCTGGTGTATTGATGTAGTGGTAAGAAAATACTAGCTAAAAAGCTGGCAAAAATCTGTGCTGGATATTAAGCAAATTAGAGAGACTCCCCAAATCGTTCAAGAGCGGTTGAATAGTCGTAGTGACTACGACATTCAGCCGCTAATGCAGCTAGATCAGCAAATACGGGAATTGGAAGGGATGCGATCGCAACTTCAAGCCCGTAGTAACGAAATTGGTAAATTAGTCGGGCAAAAAATCAAAGCTGGGCTCAATCCCCAACAGCCAGAAATTCACAGCCTGCGAGAAGAAGGCAATCAAATTAAAACTCAGCTAAGTGAACTGGAACCCCAGGAAAAAGATCTGAAAGCTCAGTTAGAAACGCTACTGTTAGCACTTCCCAACTTGCCCAGTGCATCCACCCCTATTGGTGAAAGTGAAACAGAAAATGTCGAAGTTAATCGTTGGGGTGACGAGTATATTCCCCAAAATCCCGACATTCTCCCGCATTGGGAAATTGGCGAAAGTTTAGGCATTCTTAATTTCGAGCGTTCTGTGAAAGTTGCCCAAAGCCGCTTTGTGACTTTAATCGGAGCTGGTGCTGCTCTCGAACGGGCATTGATTCAATTCATGCTTGATCGCCAAATAGCAGCTGGGTATGTGGAAGTTATGCCGCCAATTTTAATTAATACCCAGTCTCTTACAGCGACAGGTCAACTGCCCAAGTTTGCTGAAGAAAGCTTCAAATGCGCTGATGATGATTTGTGGCTTGCTCCCACTGCTGAAGTTCCGGTCACTAATCTTTACCGAAATGAAATTATAGCGGCAGAAGAACTACCGATTTATCACTGTGCCTATACTCCTTGTTTCCGCCGTGAAGCTGGTAGCTATGGACGAGATACACGGGGTTTGATTCGCCTGCATCAATTCAACAAAATTGAACTGGTGAAATTTGTCCACCCCAGCACTTCAGAACAAGAGCATCAACAGCTAGTGCAGAATGCTGAAGCAATTTTGCAAGCGTTACAGCTGCCTTATCGAGTAATAGAATTATGCACTGGTGATTTAGGTTTTTCTAGTGCCAAAACTTATGATTTAGAGGTTTGGCTACCTTCAGCTGGGACATATCGAGAGATTTCCAGTTGTTCTAATTTCATGGATTTTCAAGCGCGGCGGGGTAGTATTCGCTTTAAAGAAGCTGGCAAGAAGGGAACACAGTTTGTCCATACGCTCAATGGTTCTGGCTTGGCAGTAGGACGCACAATGGCGGCAATTTTGGAGAATTATCAACAACCAAATGGTACAGTACGGGTTCCCCAAGCGCTGCAATCTTACCTGAAGCGAGATGTACTCACGAATGGGGCATCGTAGAATTAAATAATGTTGAATTAGATTAAGTTTTTCTATGTCAGTTTTGGCAGCGATCGCAGTTTTAGCTTTATTGATTGTGGTACATGAACTGGGACACTTTGTTGCTGCCCGGTCTCAAGGTATCCACGTAAATCGTTTCTCTGTTGGCTTTGGTCCCGCTTTGTTTAAATATCAAGGGCCAGAAACAGAATATGCTGTGCGAGCAATCCCTTTAGGTGGGTATGTCGGCTTTCCTGACGATGACCCTGACAGCAAGATTCCTGATAATGACCCAAATTTGCTGCGTAACCGCCCCGTTCTCGATCGCGCGATCGTTATCAGTGCTGGAGTAATAGCAAATTTAATCTTTGCCTACTTTCTCTTAGTCGGGCAGATAGTAACTGTAGGTGTGCCAGAATTTAACTACCAACCTGGTGTTTTAGTACCCAAAGTAGTTACAGAACAAACTTCTGTTGCCGCTAAAGCTGGTCTCAAATCAGGCGATATCGTTTTGGCAGTGGATGGCAAAGAACTAGGTGCAACTGAAGCATCCTTGCAAACTTTAAAGCAAATTATTCAAGATCATCCCAACCAGACACTACCACTAACAATTCAGCGTGGCGATCAAACATTGTCTCTAAGGGTCAAGCCAGAGCCGGGAGCCGATGGCAACGGTCGGATTGGTGTCCAGCTAGCTCCTCATGGTAATGTAGTGCGTCACCGCACCACCAACTTAGTAGAAGCTTTAAGCAAAGGGGCAGTAGAATTCCAGCGAATTGTAGTTCTCACGGTTGACGGTTTCGGGAAGTTAGTTAGCAACTTCGGCCAAACTGCTTCACAATTAGCAGGACCTGTGAAAATTGTCGAAATTGGGGCTAACATCGCTCAGTCAGATGCCGGAAGTCTGTTTCAATTTGCTGCCTTGATTAGCATTAACCTGGCAATTATCAACATTTTGCCTCTACCAGCATTAGATGGTGGTCAGCTAGCGTTTCTGCTAATTGAAGGATTGCGAGGAAAACCACTTCCTAGCCGTATTCAAGATGGTGTAATGCAAACCGGACTGATGGTATTGTTGGGTTTGGGGATTTTCTTGATTGTGCGCGATACTGCAAACTTGGCGTGGGTGCAAAATTTGTTCCAGTGAGCATTACTCGGAAATGGTCAGCTAAAAGACAACGGGCGCTGGAGATTTTAGTTCGCCTCAAGCAACTTTATCCAGTTGCTCCTTGTACGCTTAGATATGAAACCCCCGTACAGTTGTTAGTAGCAACAATTCTCTCGGCTCAATGTACTGACGAGCGGGTTAATCAAGTTACTCCGGCGTTATTTCACTCTTTTCCTGATGCAGCTGCTCTAGCAAATGTAGATTTAGCAGAATTAGCAACTTTGGTACGTTCTACTGGGTTTTATCGCAATAAAGCGAAGAATATTCAAGCTGCTTGCCAAATGATTGTCAGCCAATTTGATGGTCAAGTGCCTGCGCGGATGGAACAATTGTTGCAACTGCCAGGAGTAGCGCGTAAAACTGCTAATGTAGTTCTTGCCCATGCTTACGGAATTAACGCTGGAGTAACGGTAGATACTCATGTCAAGCGCCTTAGCTACCGTTTGGGATTAACTGAGCATACAGACCCAATGCGGATTGAGCAAGATTTGATGCGGTTATTGCCGTCGCAGGATTGGGAAAATTGGTCAATTCGGCTTATTTATCACGGTAGAGCAATCTGTAAAGCACGTAATCCGGCTTGCTCTGCTTGTGTACTAAGTGATTTATGTCCCTCTGCTAACCCGATGCAGACGAATCAGGTAACTGATATTCCTGCCAGTGTTACCACGTAATCGTGTTTAATAGTGGACAATTGACAATTGACAATTGACAATTGTCACGATCTCGGGTTTAAATCCCCATCCTCAAACCTCACGAATAAATGTCAACTGTCAACTGTCAACTGTCAACTTTTTAATAGTTTGTCCTGGCACTATTCGATAGAATAGACAACACTGTCTTTATTGGAAACAATTTTAAGGAATTATGGCTAAAAAAAGCATGATTGAACGCGAGAAAAAGCGTGAAGAGATTGTGGCGAAATATGCCGACAAGCGGCAAGCTTTGTTAGAACAGTTTGATAATGCCACTTCTCAACGCGAGAAGTTGGAGTTACATCGACAAATTCAACGGCTACCCCGTAGCAGCGCCCGTACTCGCCTGCGGAATCGTTGCTGGGTTACTGGTCGTTCTAGAGGTGTCTACAAGGATTTTGGGCTTTCTCGCCATGTGTTCCGCGAATGGGCGCATGAAGGTCTTTTACCCGGTGTGGTGAAATCTAGCTGGTAGTTTAGTTAAGCTATCAGTCATTAGCTATCAGCTTTGAGTGGTTAGTTTAATGGCAAAAGATAATGATTAGTAGTAATGATTATTCTCAGCTGACTGCTGACTGCTAATAGCTATTGACCACAGCAGCGATCAATTCCCAGACTATCTAAGAGTAGATCGCTGACTGCATTGGCGATCGCAAATTCACCATAAAAACTTTTTGAAAAATCAAATGCCTGCATCTCTGTCACAATTGCAATGACAAGAGAACCAAGGTCATTTTCCCCTTCCATGCGTTGGCGGACAAAAATTTGGGCAGCGCGGCGAGCAATTTGCTGGTTAACTGGCTCAGGGAGGAATTCTTCATCAAGCCACCGTTGCAAAACATTAGTTAACCATTCACCTTCTTGCTGGGCATTGTGAGCAGAAGGTAAAGTAATCGGTGGAATCGGATCAGCCATTTTGACTAGGGATTAGGGACTAAAGCAAATTGCGGTGTAACCGTGCTGACTGCAATCTTGCTATGCAAATCTGGCGTATTAGGCAAAGAGATGTCATTTTCTGCTCTACTACTCTTAAGTCAACTTCGGACACTAAGGAGTGCAGAGGAATTGTTTACTACTCAGCGAAGCCCGCCGCAAGCTCTCGGATGGAACATCAGAGAGAACGGCGGCTACTCACGTTAAGTAACACTCCTGCCTAAACTTGAATCGTTCTTTATTCAGTATTATTAGCTTTTAATTGTATAGTTTCTGGTAATAGAAAAGTGGTATAGATTTGTGTACTTAAATTTAGGAACACCTGCTATAGCTCAACTTGATTATTGATTCATGAAATTTGATATTTCCGCGATCATTGAGGGTTACGCTCAGGGTTATTTTTTGATGGCTGATGAAACGAATACCTTGGGATGGTATGCCAGCCGCGATCGCACTCTGATACCTTTAGACAAACAATTTCGTTACCCCAAATCACTGCGGCGTGTCCTTAACTCTGAACGTTTTACAGTTGCGATTAACCGCGACTTCAAAGCTGTAGTTGCTGGCTGTGCTGATCGCGAAACAACTTGGATTTCCCAAGATTTACAACAGATTTACTGGGAACTATACCAGTGTGGCTGGGCTTATAGTTTTGAGACTTGGCAAGGCGAAGAACTTGCTGGCGGAATTTTAGGGCTTGTAATTGGAGGAGCATTCATTGGGGAATCAATGTTTTACCGCATTCCTGAAGGCTCGAAAGTAGCGCTTGTAAAGTTAGTAGAAAGATTGCGATCGCATTCCTTTGTTTTCTTTGATGCACAAATGATGAATCCCCACCTAGAGCGATTTGGAGCTTATACAGTTAACGAGAAACAGTATCAAGCTTTGCTCAACCAAGCTTTACAGCGTCGGTGCTTTCTTGAATAATCTGTAGATATTTAACAAGCCTCGCTTTGAAGAGTGAGTAGTGAGCAGTGAAATAAAATATTTTTTATACTACTTACTCATTACTGCTTTGCTTTTAATGTCTACTTACTAATTACTTATTGACTTTTTTTCTACCCACTGCCCCGACACAGTTTAGTCATCACCTGCGTTTAATGGCTGCTTTTTTACCTAATGCTACGGTAGCAGCTACTAGGGTTGCAGTCCCAATTGTAAATGGAGCGATCGCCTCGCCTAAAAATAACGCCGATGCCAAAATTGTCAAAAATGGTTGCAAAAGTTGGATTTGACTAACTCGTGCTACACCCCCGATTGCTAGCCCCTGATACCAAGCAAAAAAGGCAAAAAACTGGCTAATAACACTGACATAACCGAAGCCTAACCAAGCAGACGGTGAAGCAACCAATCCATGCTCTAACACTGCCACAATCACGGGTAAAGCTACGATGGGAGCTGCTAATACCAAAGCCCAACTAATCACCTGCCATCCTCCCATTACCTGTGTCAAACGTCCACCTTCGGCGTAGCCAATCGCAGCAGCTACACTAGCACCAATTAAAGCAAGATCAGCAACTTGGGGCTGACCTGCACCCGAAATTACCGCAAAAGCAATCACAGTAAAGCTACCAGTGATACTGGCAATCCAGAAACCTCGTGATGGGCGATCGCCCGCCCGAATTGTTCCCGCGATCGCCGTTGCCAATGGCAAAATACCCGTAACGACCGCACCGTGAGAAGCTGGTAACTGTTGCATCGCCCAAGCAGACAACAGGGGAAATCCGAGAATTACTCCAAAGGCAACGATTAATAAGCTTTTTAGTTGTCTTCGATCAGGTCGCTTTTGTTTAGTAATCCTTAAAAGTGCTGCCGCTAATATAGCTGCAACTAAGGCACGTCCTAGCCCAACGAATACCGGATCAAGGTCAACTACAGCCGCCCGTGTTGCTGGCAAAGTTAGGCTGAAGCCAAGTACACCAAAAAAACCGTATGCTAATCCTATTTCTGGGTTAATTGAGTTAGGAATCCGCTGCAAAATTCCTCGCTATTGTTACTTTAGTACCCAAAATCTGAATCGAGTCTCCAACTTGAATAGTTTTGCTAGCCTCTGATTCAGGCACTCGTGTGTTGACAGCTAGCTTGAAAAAATGATTGAAGCGAGAGCCTGCCCAAGATGGTAAACTGGCTCGGCGTTTTGCTACGAATATCTTTTGAAAATTTGGATATACTGCTGCACTAAAAGGCTCCCGTGTCGGTACAACACAACGTTGACAGGGATTGATCCCTTCAAATAAGACATTGCCTACTTGAAATTGCACAACTGAATCTGCATCGTCGAACAACTGATCTTCCCAGAATGCTGGTACTCCGCCAATCTCAAGGTTAGTTCTCAAGCGGATTCGCATTTCGTCTAAGCTAATTTCAGGAAACCAGGAAGCGATCGCTTCCAAGGTTGCTGTGCTAATTACAGTAGGCCCAGGCGCATTGGTATCATCGGGGAAACCCGTTAACGAGTTTTGGAGTTGGACGGGGAAGCCGAAATAGTTACTTAACCAAGCTGTAATCACACTTCGTTGATCTAGATGAAATTCATATTTTTGCTCTGTGTTTTGGACTTGAAAGGAGACGATCTGGGCATCGGTATCAAAGGATGAGCGCAGTAAGTGAATTTTAGAATTGCGTTTGCCATTAACGAAATTACCTTTTTGATCAAAAATGGCAAATTCGCGATCGTGGTTAATAGCGCCACTTTTGAGAATTGTTGCTTGGGTAATTGCAATGCCATCTAGTGACTTAATCGGATAAATGTAAATACCTGCAAGATAAGCTATTTTTTAATTTTCTAGTTAATGGTCGGGTAGGCGATCGCGGCAAAGTCATTTGATTTGCATAAAAAATTACTATTGCTGATTAGATAAGGCTTTCAAGTATTGTTTTACTGTAGTAAACAGACCTATTTCCAATGCCTCAGTCACCAATGCGTGACCGATAGAAACCTCAAGGATGCCTGGGATTGAACAGAACTTGCCCAGGTTTTGGAGATTTAGATCATGTCCAGCATTTACCCCCAATCCGATTTCTTGAGCTTTTTGAGTTGCAAGAGCATACTGGTAAAAGACAGATTCCATATCACCCATACGAAACGCTCTTGCATAAGGTTCTGTATATAATTCAATTCGATCTGCCCCTATCGCTTTAGCACGTTCAATTTGAGCTAAGTTACAGTCCATAAAGAGACTGACTCGAACTCCTAAATTTTTTAATTCTTGAATTATTGGCATTAGGCGATCGCCATCTTCCGTGAGATTCCAGCCACGATCTGATGTAAATGCATCAGGCGAATCGGGTACGAGAGTGCATTGAGTCGGTTTTACCTTGCGGATCATGTCCATAAATTCAGGCAATGGGTTGCCTTCTATGTTGAATTCCACCGTCAGTATTTCTGCTAGTGCATAAACATCTAAGGGCTTGATGTGTCGCTGATCTGGACGTGGATGGACGGTGATATATGTACGCCAGCTTTGATACAGGTATTTGCTGCGTCAATAACACTCGGTATTTCTAAATTTCGAGAATTTCTGAGTAGAGCAACCTTATTCAAGTTAACGCTGAGATTAGTCATTAATTTCACCTTTCATCAAGAATGCGTAACGAAAAACTCACACCATTTCAAGCTATCTCCGCTACAACCATTAAGGAACTTGGATTAGTTTTCTCTTTTGGTGGTGTAATTCCATGCGTAGCTAGGTGGTTCAATCCCCAACTGTAAACGCGGATCGTTAACTGGTGCAGCCGCCGTAAAATGTAGGGGAATCTCACCTGCCCAGATTGGCAATTCATAATCTGCCTCATCGTCAGTAGGCGGGCCAGTACGCACCTTTGCTGAAGCCTCTACAAGTGGCAAAGATAGTAAGTAGATGTGCAGAATAAATTACTCACTTAAGAGTTAAAATTTGTCAAAATAGAATTGTAGCGATTATGTACCTATAACCATGCAGTTCATGCGGGAGTTGAATCCTGAAACGCTGCGATT
>JAHHHE010000022.1 GCA_019359535.1 Gloeocapsa sp. UFS-A4-WI-NPMV-4B04 | reverse complement strand
AAAGTGTGAGTAGGCGAAAGCAATCCTTGCCTGAGTCTGCTTAACTCTTCAAAGCGCCTTTTTTTAGTGTTAACTCATTTACTCAGCAGTGCTGAGTCTCTTTGCTATGGATAGTCTAAGCTCCAGTGATAATCGAAACTAAAAAAGTTGGTATTCAAGTCTTGACCAATCCCTCAATTTGAGTCAAATAGTCGTTGAGAACTTTCAGATAATGCTCTGTTTTATATCCCTGAAATTGAACGTAGCCTTCGCTTATCGGGATAATCGTAGACATTGGCCTACTCCTATTTAGCTAACTTGACTTTTCTCCATCGCCTTCTAGAGAAGCTCAACTGACAGCTAAAAGCGCGCTGCCACGCAATTTTTCGAGTTTTTATGCAAGTTATACTGACATGGTTATGAGAAGCAAAATCATTGAAATAACGAATACGATTCCAACAGCGCTTAAAATGCGACGTAACGAAAGCTGACGAACGGCTTTAGCAATAATTTTGCTAGGACCTGCTGTGCCTGCATTTAAGCGCGGAAAATCAGATTGCGGTACATCAAACTCCAGAAACTCACATAAGGGTTTCCAACCCTGTTGCACATTAAATTCTAGAAGCCGATTAGGTGCAATTAATTTGCGAACTCGCTCATTGTGCCGACGATAAGTGTCAATTATGACCTCTCGAACTGGTCCTGATTCATCGAAAGCATGATCACCAAAAATCAACTGGCTTAGTTTGGTTGCATAAGGAAAAAATCGATTTAGGGGAGGGAGAAAACGCAAAGAGCGAAATCGATGCATTGCCATGACAAGTCGGCAGTAAGATGCAAACCATTCAGACTCTTCACGAAGAGTTAAAACGACTTTAGCATCGGGAAAAGCCTCTGCAAGCTCCTGAAAATAGAATGCACAAGGCAGATCAGTTGTGGCAATATAGCCATGTAGCAATTGCTTCCAGATTAGTTGATCAACTTGACGACGATTAAACGCTAAATCTGACCAAATTTCTAAGTGCTGCGGTCGGTTTAGAACCTCTGTCATGTGATAAGCACGAGCACCATTGCCATAGAGAATTTCTAATGCTCGTTTAATAGACTCAGTGCCAGTGCGAGGCATACCTGCCACAATTACTTGTGGATAGGAAGATATTGTTTGAGGTGACATAAAAAGTAGAAAGTGAAATTGATGGTGAATGTTTTAGGAAATGCACTCTCCTTAATTGCCGAATTAGTAGAAACTAAGATGACAACGTTGCAGAAACTAATAACGTAAACGCACCAGCAGTAGCATATTAATCTGTAAAATACTTCACATTGATGTTCTACTGTTCATTGTCCTGCTGCCAGATGAATCGGTCGCTCAACACATTGATCTCATGAAGCATTAGAATTACGTTGCCGGAAAGAGAAATCATCTTGTGATGGACACTGAACTTGTTTAATACCTTTCGTTTGAGCATTTTGTCTGAGATCATTGACCCAGATTTGAAGTTACCTGAATTACTTATGCAAGTCTAATCTTTTGAAATCAATTCTTTAAATGAATTAGTCCCTACCTCTTGCACTGATTGATAAATTTTTGAAGCTTGAGTACACATAGTAGCAACTAATAAAGCTAGAGTTGCTAAAACTCCGAACAGGACTACCTTACTTGTAGTATTAGATTCCTCTTCTGTGATTGGTTGGTTGGTATCTGCTTGGATTTCCTCTTTGATGGTTGAACTCCAATCACTACCAGTTTGCGACCATAAACTTATTAAGTTGAGGTCTTCTAGGGATTCGTATTTAGTCGTAGGTTTGTTGGTATTGTTATCTAACATCTATTTCTCCTGTAACTAGTGAATTAACAAATTGCTGCAAGGTAGCCAAGAATTCATCGTTTTCAATAAATTGATGCCAATACTTTATCCGCAGCAGATCGAAATGCAATTGCTGCACCTGCGCTCATGTCACGCGGCGCACAGATACGATTTCTCACATAGGCAAGCGCGATCGCTCCTACCGCAGAAGAAAACGGGTCGAGATTCTCTTTACCGCCTACTCGACCCCAAGGTAGTTGAGTTTTATTTCCATGTAGTAAGTAGTCTGCAAGTAGCTTAAGATGAAACTCGATCGCATTTTTGACGGCTGAGATATCGCCATTCGCAGCTAGAGCTTGCGCGCCAGAGTTTTTGAGAATATCAGCGATCGCAACTTCAGAGTTGTCACTTAACCTTTCTGCCGCTTCTGCGCGATATTGCATTGTTTCACTCAAAACAGGATCTAACGGCAAAGGATTTGCGATCGGTTCTAGACCCCATACGCGACGCATCAGAAGATTGAATGTTGCGGCATCTGTTTTAACTCGCGCATAAGCAGGACGCTCGTTTAAGGCTGTAAGCCAAGCGTTCACATTTGGAAATCGTGGATTGCCCTTGATGTGATAGTCCCGATAGACAGGTAGACTTGCTGCTAGTCGATCAAGATGAGGAACATACACAATATCCACTAAGCTAAACGTACTCAGAAAGTAGGAACCTAAGTATTTTGCTAAGGCTTGCTCAAGTTCGTCTAGCTTCGCTTCAAAGGATGCTTGTAAGGTTGCTAACTCATCCGCATCAGCAGGTCCCATTAAGAATTTGTAGCCAGCTTCGTTAGAGCCATTCGTTTCGGCATCTTCAATTAACTGTATGGCGATCGCGTTTTCTTCGGGATCAAGAGGAAGCAGTGGCGAATCACTAAATCGCGCTTCTAAAGCCAGTAGAATGTTCTTCGACCCATAAACTAACTCGCCTTCAATCTTCGCAGCCGGAACCAGTTTTGTTGGAACAAGATCGATGTACCATTGCGGCTTATTGTTCAAATCAATAAACTCAGTTGCAAACGGAATTTCCTTTTCTTCTAAAGCAAACCAAACTCGCTCACAGAAAGGACACCAAGAATTTGTATCGCGATAGAGCAAAACAGGCGGTGAAGTCTCTAGAGGAAGTTTATACAAACTGCTTGGAATCGGTGCAGTAGAAGGCGATTGTCCGGGTCTACGTACTCGTCGAGCAGAAGTGTTATTTTGAGCAATTTCTAAAAGTTGCTCCCAACTCAATGAAGTGTTTTGACCTGACATTATTACCCCCGTTTGTAACAGTGTTCATGATCGTATTCATGTTACGGTCTATTGCTATATGAGGCTGAATCAAACTCATTCTCCCAGCGCTCCTAGTTCCATCAAGGTAACGCTTCAATCAAGCGTAAAAGTCGCTGTCTTGTCAAGCAGTTGTGATGCAAATACTTTTGAGCGACGAACGCTCTATCTCAATTGTGTTCTACCGTCTCTTCCTTAAGTGAAAATTGAACACACAACTTGACAGCGAAGTTTCATGGCTTTTACCTCTTTCTTTAGTTAAAAGGTCTAACTTATGGGATGGCTCTCCTAACTTTTGCGTTTCCAACTGCATAGCGCAGCAGTTTCACATATACCAATAAAATCGGTTACAGAAATTCGGAACTTCTTCGGGCGAAGGGTCTAAATTTGTTCGGAGTAGTTCGCTTCATTACTGGAATCAGTTGCTTAGTTACGATTAATTTGTCTAATGTTGTTCAACAAAAAGTAATTAGTCGCTGCTTAAAAATGTCCAAAAGATCGAAGACATCAGAGTAGTAAAAAGTGAATCTCATCTCTCAAAAACTGCGTCTGAGTAAGGCGCGATGTAAAAGGATAATGTAAAGCAGCCTGAGCCGAATGGTAAACTCGTCAAGCACATTATTCTAAAACTAAGGGAAGAAAGGCAGAGATGCGGAGCAAACCATCTAAGGTTGGTATAGTCGGCGCAGGTCATGTAGGTGCGGAAGTGGCATATGCGTTGGTGCTACTACGCATCTGTGATCAGGTCATTTTATTTGACCGAACATTATCTAAAGCACAAGCAGAAGCTTGGGATATTGAAGATGCAATTCCACTCCTATCAGAAATGGATTTGCTACCAAGTGATCAATACGAAGAGCTTGCAGATTCTGATGTGATTGTAATTACAGTTGGCGCAGCCGCAGACAAAGGTGAAGACCGACTTGCCTTGTTGGGTCGTAATGCAGACATTATCCGCTCAGTCATAGAGGAATTAGATCGGGTAGCACCGAATGCGATGATCATTTTGGTTAGTAATCCCGTTGATGTATTAACCCGAATCGCCATTGAAACGTCGTCTAGACCTGAAAATTTGATCTTAGGATCGGGAACCGTTCTAGATACTGCAAGACTGAAATATCAGCTTGGAAAACAACTTAATGTCAGTAAACAAGATATTTATGTATATGTCATCGGAGAACACGGCAACAGCGAGTTTATTGTCTGGTCAAGTGCCTCAATTGGGTTAATTCCTTTAGCTGAATTTTTGATTTTAGGGGAAACAACGTTAGAAAACTTCAAGCACGATTACGTTGAGTTTACACGCCAGCGCGGTTACAGCATTTCTGAACGCAAAGGATACACCAGTTACGGTGTAGCAACTGTCGTCACGCAATTGATTGAGGCGATTTTACGAGATGAGAAGCAGATATTTACGGTTTCAGTGAAGGCGGATGCTAAATATGACATTGGTAGCGAGGTCGTACTCGGTCTGCCTTGTGTTATTGGTCAGCAAGGAATTGAACGAAAATTGGTATTACCTAGAAATATAGAGGAACAGCGATCGCTTTTAGCCTCAGCTACTAAGTTAAACGATGCTTTTAACTCTTTAGGAGAATTAAATCAAGATCAATAACTGAAAATAATTACACTAAAATTTTTACTTAAAATGGTCACGTTTAACGTTCTGGTTAAGCGGCTGTTACGATCTTGGCATACACCAAAATTGTTCGGAATCCCGCTTCAGCAAGTTGCTATGTAGCACAGTAACGTTAATTATAAACAGTTGCAGATAGCTCTATTTGCGGTGTTTGGCATGACGTTGATAATCCTTAAAACGCAGCTTGGCGATTATACTTCTTGAAATTCTGGCAACGATGCCCTCGCCTCGACCACCTGCGCCTTTGTCTAATGCAACATTGGTCTGTGGCAACATCCTGTGCAGAAACTCATGAGTTTCTTGAATACTAATAGGTAAAGTTTCAACTGTTGAAAAAAGAGTCTAAGCGAGTGGGTTTACCCCTCGATTAGACAACAGCTAGAATCCTTCGCGCTTTTAGCCGAAGGAGTGTCAATGCCTAAAACGAAGTTACCATTGGGTAATAGGATAATGCGAGAGTTTGTAGCATCTATTTTTTCAGTAAGAACAACCTCACCTTCAAAACTAACTGCCTCTTCCAGTAACACCCCTTTGTTACCTAAAGGGTGATAAGTCGGAATACTCGGATATTTTGTCATAGAGTTGAGTTTATTTAAGTCACAACTCCGCAGTGAAAACTCGTAACTCATACCATATTTTTATTAATACCGCTATTATACTACAGTTGTAGTACCAAAGTTTCAAAAGTCAATATTTGTGAACGTCTTACAGGCAACTCAAAGCGACGACGGTAATTAAAATAATGCCTGTTAAAATTTTCAGCAAAGATCAACAAAGGGAATTGTCAGCACTGGGAGTAATCACGGTCTACGATAGCTGAATTAAGGCACAACCCGACCTGCCTGAATTCTGGTCTATCTGCTCGTATAGCACGTCTATCCACTTATCGTCTGAATATGGCTTATTAGCATCAGTCAATACTATCCAATGCTGGTCTATTCCCAAATCGGTGCGAATTATTCTAAACTTCCTCGACTCAACAGTCTCTAAAGCTTTCTCTGCTACAATTCTGTCATTTACTAAATATACAGCTACCTTAAATAGCTTACCTTGGGCGTTTTCAATTTTTATCACTGCATTGATAAAGAGCGATTTCCACCAGTAATCTGTATCTTCCATGTCCAAACCTTTCGACTCCATGTCTGTGACTGCAAGCGGCAAGCGCTCAGTGACTACAGAGCGGACAGTTTCAAAACTTACACTACTATCCAGTAGCCGCAGCTGATTAACAGATTTCCTAAACCAAATGACTTGGTATGACATTCACTTTTCCTAAAAAACAGTTTTTAAAGACTTGCAGTAGAAAGATTGACATACTCCTCGGCGTGAACGCACGGGGATTCTAATTCATGGTTCACAGAAGTCCGCTTGCTATATCAGATTGCTCATCAATAGTATTGGCGGTTTTCTCCCCACGCTTTTCCTCTTGCGAGGCAGATTCCTTTTGCCCAAAGGTACTGTTGTTCCATTCAACTCCCAACACTTTCATCCCTTTAGTGAGGATGTTAATCGCCGCATTCGTATCACGGCAAATTTCCACTCCACACGATGAGCATGAATGAGTCCTATTACTGAGTGACTTTTTCACCCGATGTCCACAATTCGAGCAATCAAGTGAAGTATAGTTAGGGGAAACCCCTACTACGCACTTTTCCCAAATCTTGCCGTAGTAGACTAACCATTGAGTGAATTGATACCAACTAGCATCCGTTATCGACTTAGCTAAATGGTGATTTTTGACCATGTTCAATATCTTCAAATCCTCATAGACAACCACATCGTTAGAGTGGACTACGCACCGAGCTTGCTTTATTGCCCAGTCTTTACGCTGCCTAGTGATTTTTAAATGAACCTTACCCAGTCTAATTCTTGCTTTATGGTAGTTATTTGATTGCGGTTTCTTCCCTTTAATACACTTCTTACTAACCCTTCTTTGAGCCTTTTTAAGTCTACTCTCAGACTTTCTCAAGAACTGGGGATAAATAATGGCGTTATCGTTTTGGTCTTTGGTGAAATATTTTAAACCCAAGTCTAAACCAACAACATTACCTGTATATTCTCCTTCTTCCTTACGGTCAGCATCAAAGCAAAATTGAGCATAATACCCATCTGCTCTCTTGACTACCCGAACGCGATTTATCTTGAGACGAAATAAGTCTTCCCTCGTTTGAGCGTTGCAGTATATAGCAAGCGTTCCAATCCCGAATCCATCAGTGAAAGCAATACTCTTACAATCGGGGGATAGCTTCCAGCCTGAGACTTTGTACTCAACTGTTCGGCAATGCTTTTTAAACTTAGGATATCCTTTCTTTTTCTCCTGCTTTTTACAACGACTATAGAAACTAGATATGGATGCCCAAGCTCTTTCGGCGCTGGCTTGACGCGCTGCGGAGTTTAACTTTAATGCAAAAGCAAACTTACGAGCTAAATCTTTGCACAGCGAGTATAAGTCAACTTTACCAACACCTCGATTATCCATCCAATAACGGACTGCTTTATTCCTAATAAACTGAGCAGTACGAATTGCAGAGTCAATTGCTTGGTATTGTTCCTTACTCCCGTTTAGTAGCTTGGCTTCTCTTACTATCATGTTTATATTTTATCACATAATATTGCAGATAAAACAATATAAAATAGTACTCGAAGAAAGGGGCTTTAAACCCAACTTTCTGATAAAGGATGTTTATCACCCGATTTTCCTACTTAACCAAATTTTCCCTGTAGAAAGGTTGATGAGGATGATAAAAAAGAGGGCGTAAACTAATCAAAATTGTGATGCCTATCGAAAGGAAAATGGCCAAGTGCAAAGTCAGTCGTGGGGGTCAAGAAGTACCAGTGCAGAACATAAACGAATAAAGGCGTATCTATGAAGTTTAGTGTTCATCATTATAAACAGCATTAACGTCTAGCAAAGTCAGCCGGATTCTGGTCTCGTCGGTGCTGAACGGGAATGGACAGACTCTGCTGATCACCTGCTAGCGCAGCAGTTGTCTCTAAGGATTCTCTTAACCTTTTAGCGGCATAAATTGACATATCTCGTGGCACATTAATCCGGTCACGCAAGTATCGCAGGGCAACATCAGAACCTGGGGGCGGTAGACAAGCTTGGCGGGTAATCAGGTTAGTCAAGGCACACCGCAAGGCTTCATCCATCAATGTGTTGTTAGCGGGGTTGACGCGAATAATATCGGCGCGGTGCTTAATTACGCGGTAAAGCGCTTCAGCACGGGAAGTTTCCGGTTCAGGGTATACCACATCGGGTAGACCATCCCAGGGGCCATGATCAACTCTTGCTTTGTTAATTTGCATCTGAGGCTCACCGTTTTCCCAGCATCCTCCCATTTGGGGTGGTAGATCATGGACATGGGTATGGAAATCGCTCTGTGTGCCTCGGTAGGTTGGTCGGCTTTCCATTGCTGCAAACCAGTCGGATAAGCGAGGATTTTCTTCGCGGATAGAGTACCCCTTGTAATAGTACAGACTGGCATTCATGCGTTCGAGATAGGGGGTGAAGATGACATCGACCGTCCCAAATTCATTGAGAAAATAAGGAGATAGTGTGGAACCGAGGGCAGCTTCGACCTTTGCCACCACACCTATAAATTGAGCGCGGTTTCGTTGCTCTTGCCGAGCTGAAGTTGTTGGATAGCAAAGCCAAGCGCACCATGCTCTAAATAACAATCGCTCTAGTTGTCGGAGTGGCAGCACTATGGGATGTTTCATGCCTAGCCCCAAGGGTTCGTAGGCTTGTTCCAAGGCAATCAAAATGTCATCACTTTCGGTGATAATGCGACCATCTAGCTCAATTGCGGGTAGCATTCCTGAAGGTACTTTACGCTTATACCAACTCTCTTTTTCTCCATAACAGAACATAGTTACTTTTTCGATGCGATAGGGGATTCGTTTTTCCTCTAGCCACAGCCAGATTTTCTGGCAGTAGGGACACCAAGCGTGGTTATCGCGGTAGAGCGTCACCCTCACGTCGGCTTCAGTTTGACCAAATAAACGCAACCGAGCTTGTGCATTGGTTGGGCCATTGACAGTATCAATATGAAAGTTTGTAAGGGCTTCTAGTTCTAACCAGCTTAGAGCGGTGATCGTCGTGGAGTTAGATGTCATTTTGAATTAAAAGTTATTGGTTTATAAATATTTCGTACTATGGCGCGGCTGCCTGTTGTCATTAGCTTGATGTTACTTTAACGCTGCTGCCTCATCTTAAGCGACGAAGATTCTTAGGAGAGACCAAAGAAGGGAATCGACAAGTCGCTGTTAGATTAATTAAGAACTCAAAAATTGGGCGTAAGATCAACTAATGAAAGAAATAACACGCCGCAAATTTATTGCAACTGCTACTTTGGCGACGGGTTTTGCACTAGCCGTGCAACCAATTTCTGCCAAAGTCGTCACTACCGACGCAAAGGGATTGGTCGCAGGGACAGTAAAAATTCCAGTTCAAGATGGTGAAATCCCGGCTTACAGAGCAATGCCTAGCAAAGGCAAGGATTTCCCAATTGTGGTAGTAATTCAGGAAATATTTGGCGTACACGAGCATATTCAAGATGTTTGCCGTCGGTTTGCCAAGTTGGGATACAGTGCGATCGCGCCGCAATTATTTGTGCGTCAGGGCGATGTGTTGAAGTTGAGTAACGTTGATGAAATTCGTAAAGTAGTACGCTTAGTACCGGATGATCAAGTATTATCTGACCTTGATTCCACAGTAGCCTGGGCTGTGAAATTGGCTAAGGGTGATGCTAACAAATTAGGAATTACAGGCTTCTGTTGGGGTGGTCGGATTACCTGGCTGTACGCAGCACATAATCCGAATGTTAAGGCGGGTGTTGCCTGGTACGGGAGGCTAGTAGGAGATGTTACTAAACTTACTCCTAAGCACCCCGTCGATATTGCATCTGCTCTGAAAGTTCCTGTACTCGGTCTTTATGGTGGCAAGGATACAGGAATTCCCCTAGAGCAGGTGAATCAAATGCGCGATCGCCTAAAGTTGAGCAGCAGTAAATCGGAAATAATTGTTTATCCAGATGCACCCCACGCCTTTTTTGCTGACTACCGCCCCTCCTACCGCGAGACAGAAGCTCGTCTTGGCTGGCAACGGCTTCAGGCATGGTTTAAGGAGTACGGAGTATAAATAAGTTGAATATGAACTAAAGCTTGAAAATGCTCCTAGCTTTTCTTTAGTTGCATCGAAGCAGAAAAGCTAGAAAGCAGATAACAAAATGTCTTGTGCGTCATTATTCCTAAATTTCACGCCAACTTTTCTGATTGCTTTATGTTAGTCTACCCAATTGACAACCGCTATCAACAGTTTCAGGTTTCATGTCTCGGCCCCAGTATCGCACCTGTAATGGTATCTAATGCTGTTAATCTTGCTGAATAATGGACAAAATTTCCAGCTAGATCACACTGCTTTCAGGAGCATACTTAATAGCATTATCTAGTGAATTTAAAATTACTTGCCCTGTTAATCGATCTACCAAAACTTGAGGTGGATTGACGGTACATATTTTTAATTCAACCGTGTCGATTAAAAAGCATTGATCCTGCTTGGTCAGTTGGCATTAGCAGAACTTCGCTAATATTCACATGAAGCGGTCGAGTAACACAGAAAAATACTACATCAGCAACATCAGCTGGAGTCAGGGGCGTTAGTCCTTGATAAACTTGTTTTGCCCGTTCAGTATCGCCGCGAAAGCGCACTTGGCTAAATTCTGTTTCCACTAAGCCAGGATCAACACAACTAACACGCACTGGCGTACCTAACAAGTCTTGTTTCAACCCTTCGGAAATAACTCTGACGGCGGCTTTGGTTGCACAGTAAACATTGCCATTCGGATAAGTTTGGTGTCCAGCAGTCGAACCAAGATTTACGACATGACCGCGATCACGATTAACCATCCCAGGTACAATCAAGCGCGTAAGGTAAAGCAACCCTTTAATATTGGTGTCGATCATTTCTTCCCAATCTTGGAAACTACCCTCGTGGAGTTTATCTAAGCCGCGACTCAAACCAGCGTTATTAATCAGAATATCTACTGATGACCAAGCATCAGGTAGGTTAGTGAGTGCTGATTCAACAGAGGAGCGATCGCATACGTCCAGGGGTAACAAATGTACAGCACTGGTAAATTTATGCAATTCATCTGCCAATTGCTCTAACCGCTCTTGTCGTCGAGCCACCAAAATCAGTTTTGCACCCGCAGCCGCAAAGATCCTGGCTATTGCTTCCCCAATCCCACTACTAGCGCCAGTAATCAAAACAATTTGATCTTGAATCGACATCATAATTCAGCACTCACAAGTCAGAATAGATAATATTTCCTCCTATCTCCTGTCTACTGACTTCTAGCTGCTGGCTTTTGAGTTGTGGCGCTTCCTGCACCTACCACTTGAAGGCGCTGAGTTACCATAGTCATGCCATCCCCGCGTACTAAAATTGCCGAAATCCAGCGATTATCTGCATTATTTGGCGCACGACCAATCTTAAAAAGTCCACCTGCTGGCAATAATTCCAACTCTACTGGTGTGGGATTAAGATATTTGTCTGCTCTAATCGGTTCTTCGATCGCTGCTCCTAGTAAATAATCATCGCCCAATGGTTCTTGAACAATGGCATCAAAGTTATACTGCTGACCAACTTTAACTTTCTGTGGTAATCTTACATTAACTGTCGGTGGCTTTGCACCTGCACTCAACTGGCTATTTTCTGACAAAATATCCTGCCGCACAATCTTGCCATTTTCATAGCGCTGCCGCGATTTAATAGTTGCTTTAAGAGCTAATTTTCTGCTGTCTTGTGTCTGACTGCCGCTAATATTAGTAATTGTCTCAGCGATGATCGCTCTACCTTCGTTTTGCCAAGATTGCAGTTGTGTCTGGTACTTCAACTGAGGATAACGCTGCCAAAGTTGAGTCAAAGCATTCTCCATATTTTGGCGCGTTAAACCATCCGAATGCGTGAAATTCGGGCTGTAAAATTGCATTACTGCTTTAACATTGCGCTGGTTCGCTGCGGTATCAATTTGCGTCAACATATTTTGTAACTGAGGGGGCGCAGTTTGAGGCGGTGCAGCAGTAGCGCGGTTCCAGCTAGTTGTTAACGCCAATGTAAGCAGAAGAAGCGCTATGCTACTAAGTTGACTTTTACTTGAAATTCTGAAGAGATAGCGGCTAAAAGTAATAAATTTACGCATGAGTGATAGTTTGGATAGTTGATCGAAGTAAGCAGTTAATTGTTTGATTTTAAGTTAACTTAGGTGATCGCTTGATAGGAGCTAATGGCAAACGCACCAACAAAATTACTAATTGCTGCTAGTGGTACTGGTGGACACTTGTTTCCAGCGATCGCTCTGGCTGAACAATTGCCAGATTATCAAATTGAGTGGCTGGGCGTTCCCAATCGGTTAGAAACTCAATTAGTTCCCAAGCAGTACCCGTTACACACAATCGCCGTTGAAGGATTCCAAGAGCGCTTGGGACTAGGTACTGTGCAAATTTTAGCTAAGTTCATGCGTTCAATTGTTCAAGTGCGGCGGTTACTGAAACAAGGTAAGTTTCAAGGTGTATTCACAACAGGCGGTTATATTGCCGCCCCTGCTGTAATTGCAGCGCGATCGCTTTCTTTACCTGTACTATTCCACGAAGCGAATGCTATCCCAGGTAAAGTAACTCGCTTCTTTAGTCCTTGGTGTAGTGCGATCGCGCTTGGCTTTGAACCAGCTAGTCAATATCTCACCCGCGCCAAAACAAGTTACACCGGAACACCAGTTCGCGCTCAGTTTCAAGTAAATGAATTGCCTCCTCTAGAGTTGCCGATTCCTAAAGACGTTCCCCTAATTGTAGTCGTCGGTGGCAGTCAAGGTGCTGTTGCTGTTAACCAATTGGTGCGTCAGTGTGCCTCAGCTTGGTTAAATGCTGGGGTGTGGATTGTGCATTTAACTGGAGATAATGATCCAGATGCTGATAGCCTAAAGCATCCGCAGTATTTTACTTTGCCATTTTATGACAATATGGCGGGGCTACTGCAACGAGCAAATTTGGCAATTAGTCGTGCTGGGGCTGGTACATTAACAGAATTGGCAATAACTCAAACACCAGCAATTTTAATTCCATACCCTTATGCAGCAGAAGATCACCAAGCCTACAATGCGGCTGTTTTCAAGGCTGCGGGTGCGGCGCTGGTATTTCGTCAAGATCAACTAACGAGCGAGTTATTGGCAAGTAAGGTATTGAGTTTATTACAGTCACCCGAACAACTCAAGCAGATGGGAGAAGATGCAGATGCGATCGCAGTTCCTGATAGTGCTGAACGTCTAGCAAATTTGGTGCGTCAGCTAGTGGAGTAAGAGAGCCAAAATTGCAAAGCGCCAGTTCTTCTATATTTGAAGACTGACGCTTTCTTTAAAGCATTGATAGTGTTTTATAGTTAGGGTCTTTATGCGGCTGACCCCATTTGAACTATACCTATAATCGCATACCTCTTTCTAAAGTTAGATTTTTTTATATTTTCTTAATGTTTAATTGTTTCAAGATTTATCATGCTTTGTTAATTTTTGTTTTTTAGCTGGAATTGAGGTTCCCATGAATTGAGACAGTAAAACTTCAAAGCTGCGTATAGGATAAGAGCGGACGGCTTCACCTGGTTCAACAATTGGTTCAACCAAAATAGTAAACATACCCAAGCGATTACCTGCTAATACGTCAGTAAACAAGCGATCACCCACCATTGCTACTTGCTCCACTGGCAAATTCATCGCCGTAACCGCCTGTCTTAACTTACGTCGTGACGGCTTAACAGCACCAAGAATATAGGGTAAATTGAGCGATCGAGCAATTCCCCCAATTCGCATATCACTCAGGTTATTGCTTACTAACCACAGCGCTGTTACTTGTCTTGTTTGCTCTACCCACTGTCGCAACTCCGCCGAAGCTTCTGTGGCCTTGATAGATACCAGGGTTTCATCTACATCCAACACCAACCCCTTAAGCCGATATTGCTGAATAATATCTGGTGTCAGACTTAAAATGGAGTCTTCCAAAATTAAGTCAGGCTGTAAAAGTTCGTTCCAAGACATAAAATTGAGTTTTGATGTTGATTGTACCTGCTCCTTATCACTCATTTTCAAATCTCAATTAAATTAACTGTTGTCGCCGCGCTTCTATACACGATCTTAATTTACAAAAAGTGAGTAGTGACTAGTGAGTAGTGAGTAGGGGAATAAAATATCTTCATGCCTACTTAATTTAAAAAAAAGTGAGTAGTGAGTAGTGGAATAAAATATTTTCATGTCTACTTAATTTACAAAAAGTGAGTAGTGAGTAGTGAGTAGTGGAATAAAATATTTTCATGTCTACTCACTACTCACTTCTTAAAGTCCTTGACTGCTGTTTACGGATAGCGGCTTGGGCCGCTTCGTGTTCAGCTAAAGTACGACTAAAGACATGAGTACCATCATACCGAGCCACAAAATACAGGTAAGGAGTGTTTTCTGGGTAAAGCGTCGCTTTTAAACTTGCCAATCCGGGACTAGCAATCGGAGTGGGTGGTAATCCAGGGTTAATGTAGGTATTGTAAGGAGACGCAATTTTTACTTGGTCAAACGTCAGGGGTTGATCGGCTGTCTGACGGATACCAAGCGCATACTCTACTGTAGGATCGGAGCCTAAAGTCCACCCTTGGCGCAACCGAGATGTAAATACGCCAGCAATGCGCGATCGCTCTTGTGGCACAACAGCCTCTTTTTCTACAATACTGGCAAGAGTTACCCACTGGAGCAAGCTGAGATCGGTTTTGTTCTGAGCTTGTTGGTACACGGGCAAAGCTACTTGCTGGAATTGATTGAGCATTTGTTGAACAACGGCGGTCGGTGTAATTTGATCGCCGTTGAGCTGGTAGGTATCTGGGTATAAAAAGCCTTCAAGGTGAGGCAAATCAGCAGGTAGCCAAGGATTCTGTTCGCGGTTAATTTTGCTTGCTGCTGCTAAAAAATCTGTAGCGGGGAAAAACCCTTGTTCTTCAAAATAAGTTGCCATCTGCTGTAAAGACCAGCCTTCAGGAATAGTGAAACTACGCTGCATCACCTGACCGCGCCAAATTTTAGCAGCGATCGCTTCGAGGGGCTGATTAGGTGATAATTGGTAATTACCTGCTTTGAAGCCGCCTTTGGAGTCTTGCAACTGCAACCACCGCGCCCACAAATCCCATGCAATAGCCGAGCGAATCAAACCAGCTGCTTCCAAATTTCGCCCAATTGTTTGTGCTGCTGTACCCGGCGGAATTTGGAATTGGATTGTTTTAGCGTCTTCTACGTCATTAGCCCTAGAAGACACTGTTAATTCAGATGGCCCACTCACTGAATTCCACCAAGACGAGCCTGCCCAAGCGCACAGTCCTAGCGTTATAGGCAAGCCTACTACTAACAAACGTCTAAAAATTTTTTGCCCCATTGTCTTAGCTGCCGTAAACAACTACTTTCGATTGGTAGTGGTTACTAAGGTGGCGAGAAAAAAGAGCAAATTTTTGAGTTTAAAGCCCTCTTTGCAGAAGCGGCGAGTAACGAGAAAAAAGAAAGTTTTGAACATCTCTTGTTTTAAAGATGTGCTTCTACTCGCCAGTTACCACCTTAGACTCGCTTGCTGTTATTTTTGAGGTAAGTTTCCCCAGAAAAACAGCATTCTTAAATCCTATTCAAGTTCATCAAATAGCTGCTCCTCTAATAGTGGTTGCAATTTGCGGAATTCTTCTGGAGAAAGTAATTCAGGATGATTCACTGCATTTATCCGCGCAAAAAACATTAGTGGATCAAGAGGCGTGTAAATTGCGTACTCCTGCTCCTCGTGGTAAAAACTTGCCAATAACTGTAATTGCTCTGGATCTAAGTCAGCTCCCTCTTCCTCAATTTCTAGAGTAAACAGTTCGGTTTCATCAACTGCGGGTAGTTCGCCAGCAACTGTCAGCACAAAAGCAGTGCGCTTCAAGATTAGGTTCTGTTCAGCGAGTACAGCTTCGGCGGTAGTAAAGATTTGATCAATAGTCTCGTCATCTTCTACAGGAATTGCTTCCTCCTCTTCGCCGTCGGCCTGCCAAGCGAAAATTTCGATTGCCGCGTCAACTGGAAGGAGTAAGACGTACTCTTGATCCTCTACAAAGAGCGATCGCTCTTTGTAGCAGGGGAGCGATCGCCCAGCTTCATCCGTCAATGTGACGGAAGCGGCGTGGGAATGTTCATTTTCTTCAGGAGATTCGGATGAAAACATAACCGATGGGGACTATCAAATTACTAAAAAGCAGAAGTTAACCGTTTACTCGGATCACGGCTCAACACCCAGCACAATCGCGTTTAGTTTATATCCTTGCGCGATCGCCCGTTATTGGGCGCTGTCTGTTAGACTTCAGGATATCATGCTGTTGTCAGTAGCTATTACCTATTAGGTCAAAGCCTATGTACTTTGACTGCAAAAAAGCTAGACAGGGGGATAAAAGAAGTATATTTCTCTACAATCCACGTTGCTCATTCTAATGTTGAAACGTCTAGCGTAGCTTATTCAATCTTTTCCCTACTTTGTTTAATTCTCTGACGGCGTTCATCTAACCATTGTTGCAAAATCAGGGATGCTGCCTTTCTATCAATCAGACCTTTGTTACGTGACGGCGAAATGTTCTCGGCTTGCATTAGTTGTTCAGCCTGAAACGAAGTTAGCCGCTCATCCACATACTCTAAAGGTAGGTTCAACGCCTTAGCTAGTCTTGGAGCAAATTTTTGTACTTGACGAGCTTGAAAGCCCACAGCACCAGCCATCGTATAAGGTAAACCTACAACGAGAACTTGAACTTGACGCTCTCGCACAATACTCTGAAGTTGCGCCACAACACCATCAAATGATTTGCACTCTATAGTCATTAAACCAGTAGCAATCAGACCAGTGCCGTCACACCCCGCCACACCAATCCGCTTTCTGCCAATATCTAATCCCAAAGCTGAGATCAACTGGCTTGGTTTACTGCTCTTACTGACCCCAGAAGTGGGACTGTGGGGTTGCAAAGGTGAATGTACATCCAGATGACCTGTTTGTATTCTCCCCTGCTCTATTTCAACCACAAGGCTTCTCCTGCTGTGGATCTGCTAGCTGAGACTGCGGTGATACTTCTAAGAAACTGTTATCTAAGTGAACAGCAGGTTCTGACAAAGAATTTAGCTGCCCTGATATTGAATAAGATGAATTAATTTGGAATACTGACTCTAACGACTGCTGCTTTTGATGTAGCCAAGACATTCCCCCTGGTACTGGTTTGCGGCCAGGCTGAAGACTCTGCAACACCTCTGACCACTGGAGTCCTTCTAAAGACACAAATTTAGATTCCCGCAACTTATGGTATACAGAGCGAGACATCAGCAGGGTGTGTTCAATTCGATCAGCCCCAATTTGCTTTAAATACTCTTCTCGCTCTGGTTGGTAGTCTGCTGAGGCTAGTTGCAACGCTTGAGGTGGCAAATCTTGAGCAAGTCGAGCTAGTTGAGATAGTAGTTCTGGGTACAACCAAGTATAAGCAGGGTGAACTGTCAGCGTTGCTACATGGGGCTTTTGTCCATTGCGGTAGAGTCTTACCTGAAAATAGCCAATCGCTGCTTTGCGTTGGGTTTCAAAGACATAACCACTTACTACCTCTGTTTTCGTTCTCCACTGCTTCAACCCTTGGATTAAAGCACTAAATAAATTTGTTTTGAAGTCATGGGTATCGCGGTCAAAAACCTGACGCACCAAAGGAGGCATAGATGCTGTATCTAGCTGATATAATAGCTGGGCATCCGCATTACTTACAGGCAGTAGGTTAGGCAAATCTGGTTCGCCTGTTGCCAATTCTTGAAGCAATTGAGGTTGAATTTCCCAATAAGTCAGTTGAGCTAGTGTTTGAAATCCGTTTTGGCGGTAGAGAGCCAGCGCTTCTTTGTCATTCACGTTGACTTCTAGTAACCAAGTACGAGCTTCTCCGATTGCTTCAAAGCAATGACGCAAAAGTTGAGAGCCAATACCTTGAGCGCGGGCTTTAGCCTCAACTGCTACGCGCTCTACTTTCCAAGTGCTGCGTGTCCGGTTAAACGGCGATACCTGGATCATGCCTAGAACTTGGCGGTACTGCTCTGCTACATAAGTACAAAAACGGTACTGGAACGGGTTGGGGAAGAGGCTGAAAAATTTGAGCAGCCCATACCAGTGACGAAGCAATTGCAGCTGCTTTTGGATGTCTGTAGCGGCAATTTCCGCCTCACACGACTCGACAGAAAGTCGTTCAATTCCTTCCAAATCCCGGTATTGGACTGGTCGGATGACAACGTTTTGATTTTGGGGAAGCACTGAAGTCATGGTTCGTCTGGCTGTTATTTAGCCTGATGTAACAGAGAAAGATACTGCTGCCATTATTTTAACGGCTTTCCACTGATCGCCGTTGCTTCAAAAGAATGATTGAGCGCAGTTTAAGCACTCAAAGAACAAATTGTGCTGGATATTGCTTGTTTACAATCAATAAACTAACAGACCTTGCGGCAACATTATTGTGTATAAGCCAACAAAGTCTGTTTTAATTTTAATTTTAAATTTAAGGGAGAAAGCGCAAGTTTTAAATTTTTTAGCATACTCCCTGCTGATAAGTCAGCTAAAGTACTTGGCGAGAAACTAGCTTTTCAAACGTTGCTTGGGTTTGATGAAGCAGGTGTTCACGGCTATCTACTCCAGTTTTGCCCAGACTAGGAACCAGATTTCGAGCTTGTAGGGTCATATGAAGCTGAAGATGGGCAACGTACTCGCTGAAGTCTTCACGAGCTACTTCGCTTGGTAGTCCCTTTGATGGCATTGCGGGGTGTTCTCCTTATCTTAGTAAGCTTGCGCCGTTTGTCCACATTAGAAGTTATCACGCTATTTTTGCGATGTTCTAACTTTGCAATAAAGGTTAATCCTTCGCTGGACATATCTTTAATAAATGTAACAATTTTAATTGTAAGTGCGGGAAGTTTTAATTATTACTAGGGTGTAGTAGCTCAGGCGTAGATGGTTGAATGTTGGCGATCGCACTCTTAGCAATAAATTAAGAAAATTATTCGAGCGCGATCGCTCTAGGTATATTCAAGTTAATTATGAGATCCTTTTTGTGTTGGCAGTTGAGGCAAAAAGCTCTATGGTAAGTCTGGCAAAATTTTTAACTTAAGCGCTTATCGTGAGGTCAGTTTAAATGAAAGTAGCAATAACGGGAGCTAGCGGTTTTGTAGGTAGCCGCTTGGTAGAGAAATTACATACTGAGGGCAACCAGGTAGTTGTTTTAACTCGTAATTTGGCTGCTGCTCAAAATGTTTTTCCTGACTCAACTTTTCCTAATGTGGAAGTAATTGCTTATACACCGACACAATCAGGTTCTTGGCAACAAGCGATCGCTTCTTGTGATGGCGTAGTCAATTTGGCAGGAGAACCGATTGCAGATGGACGCTGGACACCAGAACGCAAGCAGGAAATTCTCAATAGTCGCAAGCTAGGTACACAAAAAATTGTGGAAGCTATAGCTCTTGCTAACCCTAAACCAAAAGTATTAGTAAATGCTTCAGCAATTGGCTACTACGGCACAAGTGAAACGGCTACTTTTGATGAAGCAAGCAAGCCGGGTGAGGATTTTCTTGCTCAAGTATGTCTTGACTGGGAAGCAGAGGCCCAAAAAGTGACTCAATTAGGTGTGCGCCTGGTAATTCTGCGATTGGGAATTGTTTTAGGAATGGGAGGAGCGATCGCTAAAATGATTACTCCGTTTAAACTCTTCGCAGGTGGCCCTATCGGTAGCGGCCGTCAGTGGTTTTCTTGGATTCACCGCGAAGACTTAGTTAACCTAATTATTCAAGCTTTAACGCGATCGGACATTGAGGGCGTTCTAAATGCCACCGCTCCCAACCCCGTCCGCATGACTGAACTAGCCGACACGATGGGACAAGTCATGAATCGTCCTTCCTGGCTACCAGTCCCTGCACTTGCCTTAGAAGCCCTTTTAGGTGATGGGGCGATGGTAGTTTTAGAGGGTCAACAGGTTCTACCGAAGCGCACTTTAGCCTCGGGTTTTAACTATCAATATCCCACTGTGAAACAAGCCTTGGAAGAAATTTTATGAACCGTGTCAAGCGTTCAAAAGGCGTAGTGAGTAATAATTGAGTAGAAAAATCCACTTTCTCCTGTTTACTACTCACTCTTGATTCTGTTGAATCAGGAAGCAGGGGACATCTTAACCCCTAACCTCGTTGTCAATTTAACTGTTGTGAATTTAGCCGTTTATTAATCCAACCAGCTACCCCACTGATAATTGTACCGCTCATTAGAATACCGATCGCTGGGCCAAATAATGGTTGCCACAGTCGATGCCAAATATCTAAACCAAGTGGCACATGAATTGTCCGACCTAGAACCGCGACTCCTAGCCAGAGAAAGCCAAATACAACCAGGAAAAAATCTGCTACTAAAGCGGAATTTATCCAACCAAGAATTTTATCTTTCATAAAAGTAAGTTTTGAATTCTAAATTTATGATGAACTGATTATTTATAATTCATCATGCTTCAGGTTCAAAAAGCCATTTTTTAACACGCTGCATACTTTTCCAGTCTGGTTTTCTACTGAAACCATCTTCGATACTTTGTTTAATTTCATCCCGTATTTCTGAATCTACCATGATCAGCTGCATAGCTATATCAATGTGTTCCCGTACACCAGTTTGACCACTTTCCAACATCGCAAGGGCTAAATTAACTCTTGCCTGTGCATCTTGGGGATGTAACTTAACGGCTTTTTGCGCGGCTTTGTAAGCTGGAGTGGGTTTATTGTTTAACAGATATAGCCAAGCTAAACAGGCCCAAGCAGCGCTGCTTTTAGGAGCGCGATCGCAAAGCTCTTTAAACACCGGAATTAGAGTTTCTGGTGCTTCTCCAGCTTTATAGCGTTCTAGGGCAGTTCCAAACAGGGAATCAACCGTTTGTGTCATTGTCAGAGATGGGGTCAGGGGGAGCAGGGGAGCAGAGGAGCGGGGGAGCGGGGGAGCAGGGGAGCAGGGGAAATAATTTTATATTCTTCTCGCCTCTTGCGTGTATTTAATTAAACGCCAAATGACTTACCACAGCCGCAGGTTTGGGAAGCATTAGGATTGGTGAATTGAAAGCCACCGCCGATCATGGCATCGCTATAGTCAAGCATTAGACCATAGAGATATAAGAGACTCTTAGGATCGCTCACAATTTGAAAACCGTCATAGTCAAAAACTTGATCTTTTTCGCCAATCTTACTGGGATCTTCAAAATCCATCATGTAAGACATTCCAGAACAGCCCCCCTGACGCACTCCTACCCGTAGGCAGAGGTCTTTACCTTGTTTATCTCTTAAGCCTTTAACGTGCGCTAGAGCCGCCGCGCTTACTTGAATGCCCCGTTGTTGAGTTTGGGTTGTTGATGTCATGATCTTATTAAAGACTCCTGATGTAATTTAGCGTAGACTGATGGCAGCTTTTTCGTCTATTTTAGCGAGTTAGGGCGTAGTAAGTTTTAGAAATTGCAAATAAACCTTCACTCATGACCCCAAAGCTCTCTATCCTAGAATTGATGGGTTAACCGATGCGTAGCTGAAAGCTAAAGTGGTCAGCCCACAGAGAATAGCAAATTGTCCCTTGCCTTCGCGCTACTTCCTTAATAAAGCTGAAAGCTAATTAGCTGAAAGCTGATAGCTTCAAATTCATGATTGGCTTGGTTTATGACAACGTCTTTGAATCGCTCTACCCGTCGCAGATTGCAGCAATTAAATCAGAGTCCTTCTGTCTGGGAGGGCGATCGCCGTCCATTGTCAGCTCAAACGCACGAGCTAGACTCAAACGCCAAGGGGGAGTGCATTCTCTGGGTGGATGGTTCGCAAGGAATGGTCAGAGCAATGGACGTAGTACCCTCAGACAGTGGTCCAGAAGCAACTGTTCGCACTTTGCTAAGGGCAATGGAGCATCCGAATAGGCCTGCAAAGCCCGCTCGTCCTCAAAAAATTGTTGTGCGCGATCGCGAAATTCAGTTTTACTTGCGTGGAGTTCTCCAAGAGCTAGAAATTGCAATTGAATACGTACCAGATTTGCCTTTGATTGATGAACTGTATCGCGGTTTTCAAGAAGTAGTTGATACTCACACACCCGATTTACCTCCTCAGTATGCACAACCACTGAGACAAAAGGCATTTGAGATTTGGCAAACTGCTCCTTGGGAGTTCATTGAAGAACATCAAATTTTATCAATTGAGATCAACCAGAGCGATATTGATACGCTTTACGCCTCAGTGATGGGAATGTTGGGGATGGAGTATGGGATTTTGTTGTATCGCTCAGAAGAATCTCTTAAACGGTTTCGGGCCTCGGTTTTGACAGACGAAGAATCAACCGATCACTTAGAAGAAGCTTTTTTAAAGCAAGATTGTTTGTTTTTGACGTTTGAGCGCACAGAGGAAGAAGACGAAGAAGATGAAGAAATTATTGATTTAGCAGATTTACCAGTAGCAGAAATTCAGCCGTCTTTTGGTAATATTCATCCCTTAGAAGGACTGCGCTCTGTGCTTTATGAGGAAGAAGCGATCGCGGTTTTTATCGCCTTAGAAGCCCTTGATCGCTTTATTCGCGATCACCGTCGCCAATTAAGTAGAGATTTTCCAAACCTGAGCCGTCGCTATTCGATTCCGACACACTCAGATCAAAAGACGCAGCAGCCGCCAATTGCTGTCACTGTCAGCACAATGCCAAGTTTGGCAGCAGAATTAGAGGAAATGACAGGATATGAAGCCGAGAATGATGACGACTTGTTCAACGCGATGCCTATGTTGCGGTCATTGCGAGATGATTTGATTCCAGAAGACTCTTTCTTGAGTTTGGGCGTAGTGTCTTGGGAAATGGTAGAGTACCTACGCCAATCTGTGACACATCAACAAGTCTCACCAGTGACTCAGGAGGGTGATGGATTACCAGTAATTTTGGTTCAAACTTCCCGCCCTAAAGCTAAAACGGTGATTGAGAAAATTCAAGCAGCCGAAGGACTTAAAGGAATTTGCTTTAATTCAGGCGCTGATCCGTTTGAAGGCGATCGCTACGACTTGGGAATTTTGCAGACTAACAACGGCGAAATGTTTTTGTTTGGTGAATTTTTAGAAGACGATCCAGTTCATGCTGCTGCGCGTCAGAAGTGGAATGAACGGTGTAAAAATACTAAAGGTTACTGTGGTTTGATCGTTGCAAGAGGACTAATGGGAGCAACGCGCGGAAATCCTCAGTTACGCGACATGATGGCTTTGTTTGAAGCGCGAGCACTTTTACCTGAAGATTTAGGAATAGGCACTCTTCAGTTAATGCCTCAGTTTGATTGATATTGCTGAAGCACATAAGATCATTTTGAACAGGCTAGACTACTAGCCTGTTTTTTCAGCCAATTTAATTAAAATAGTTGTCGGATATGATTCAAGCTGCTATAACTCGAATCAAATTACAACGCTTAATTTTGCTTTAATATAAATCTGCCAAAGCCACTTTTACCACTCAGCGTTTGATTCATACCCTAACTTGATTAATAATCCATTGTATTTTTCCTTAAATAATTTAATGTGGTCTTCTTTAAGATGATTTTTCCAATCTCCAGATACTCCTTTACGGTAGTGACTTTTTACATCTTCTTGCCCAAGACTTCTACCCCCTGCTAGTTTAGAGAACTCATATGTATATACAATACCTAACACTCTCTCTGCTGGAAGTTTCTCTGCTGCTAATCCAAAAGGCACACTTACTTTACTTTTCTGGTTGAAACGATTAACTGCCGTCCCCAAAAGGTATGAAAAACGCTCTTTTAATCCTAGTTGAGACTCATCAACAATTCCCAAAAACTCAAATATATCAACAAACTTCTTGTAAGGATTAATTACAAGGTCTTCCATTTTTATTTCATAGATATTAGGTAAGGAATAATCCCAATTATACATAGCCTCAAATTGGTTCTTTCTAAATTCCATCTCTAACAATAGACCTTCATCCTTAGATAAGTTACCCAGCTTATCTCTATGTTCCACAAGTTTTGTCCATTGTTCTGTTGGGTGACTATAAAGGTGTGAAAAGTAAGCAGAAACTAAAATATCTCTTGGATCTCTTATAATGTGAAAACCTTTAAAGTTTTCTAATTCTTTAATATGCTTAAACTCTGCATTTGTATAACTAAGAAAGTCAGGCTTTTCTCGTTCTATAAAGTTTTTTAAGTCAAAATCAAATACTTTTTCACTTGCTACACGAATATGCTTCAAGCCTATATCTTTACAAACTTGCTGAATTATGGATACTGCCCATGTACTAGCTGCTTTATGATGTCCAAAGTAAGTCAATAAAGGAAGTGAGTTTTTCATTTTCATTAAAGTCCTAGTTGTTAATTGTTACTAGCAAAGCTATCATTAGCAATTTTTAAAATTGCATTTTCTTAGTTGATTCAAATAAGATAATAAATTAAACGTTAAAAACTAATACTGCTCATATTGTATGTTTAGAGTTAAAAGTAGTTTGACTATCTTCCAGCTAATAGACTACAGCTAGCATTGGAATTGTGTTGACACTAAAGATATCCCTTTGCTAATTACCTTATAGTTTAAACTGTAACTATTAATCATTTATAGTCGATTACACAGGCGATGTGCCAAAAGAAATAGAAAAATTTTTAAGTATTTTAGAGATAAGCTTATAGATTAGCTATTTTTTCCAGGACTGTCGAGTGATAAGTATAATTTTATACGTATTTTTTAAATGCCAGTTCTTAAACTTTATTTGAGCTTCGATTCGTTAAACAAAAACTAGCTTATAAATTTCTTAATTTCAGTATTATTATTGAACAAGCTAGTATAAATATACTATAAATTTACTAAATAGCTATAGATTTTGAAGTTTTATAGCTAAAAGCACTGGTATTCAAAACCACTAAAGTAATGACCTTGACACTAAGTATATTCTCTTTGCTAAAATAAAAACTTATAACAAGTTTGGTGAATCTCGAAAAAGAACATAATTCACAAACTTGAAAAAGAGCTTAATTCATAAATTAGAACATTACCATGACTTAGCCCTAAGTGATGGCTTGTAAGTACCATTTTTCAGTTTGAAGATAAAGCTTTAGAAGTAAAAAGTATTTAGGTCGTAGTATAGCCCAAATCTAAAATTGAGGGCGATTACTTTTGTGGTAGCTATAAAATGATTTGTAAATTAGGATGCACAGTCTATTCAATCGGTGACTTCAAGCTTTGAAGGAATTATAGCTCTTACCTATGGAGGTAAAATGCAAGAGGTTTATTATTCAATACTCACTTGGCAAAATCAAATACAAAATCTGAGGAGGTATGGCATTGGTGGAGGATTTGATTCAGCTAGATGTCGTAGATTTAGTTTTAGCTTTGGCAATGATCGCGATCACCATTGGATTATCTGCGTGGGAGCAGTTAGGACTAGAATTGAGTTTAGCTCTAGCATCTGCTAGAACTATCCTCCAGTTACTGGTATTGGGATATCTTTTAGCATTCGTTTTTGCTTTTGACAATCCTTGGGCTGTAATGGTCTTTTTAGCGATAATGCTAACGATTGCTGCTGTTATCGCCCGAAATCAGATTAGCAAAAAGTACCCAACGCTATTGCCCTTAGTGTGGGTGTCAATTTTAGTCAGTACCGTTTTAACACTCAGTTATACAAATTTGCTAATCATTCAACCACAAAAATGGTATGAGGCGCAGTATTTAATTCCGCTAGCTGGAATTATAATCGGAAATGCTATGAATGCGGCAGCGATCGCCGGAGAACGGCTGGTGAGTACCATTAATGCTAGCCAGCTAGAAATTGAAACGCACTTGAGCTTAGGCGCAACTCCACAACAAGCAGTGACTCAATACCGCAAAGATGCTATTAAAGCTGGCTTGATTTCTACTTTAAACTCAATGATGGTAGTAGGTTTAGTAACTCTCCCCGGAATTATGACAGGTCAATTATTAAGTGGAATTAATCCACTTGATGCAGCTTCATATCAGATATTAATTATGTTCATGCTTGCCTTTGCTAATCTGATAACTACGCTATTAGTTACTTATGGGCTGTGTCGACAGTTTTTTAATTCTATAGCTTAGTTGCTCATCAGGTGATAGATAGTTACGGCAGAATATAGCAATCCTACCTGAGTTGTGAAACCTATTTTTTAAACGTAAACGCAAAGCGTTTTGCCGCAGGCTACCGCGTTGCGTCACATAGACGCGCTAGCGGCTTGCCGCAGGCTAGAGCGCCAAGAAGGAAAGAAAGAAGGAGATAATTTTATAAATTATTTAGGGCTGCTATATTTGATCGATAAAATATCAGTAATGCCTTCATTTACACCAAAATTAAAATAGATTACCTCCAATTATTAGTATATTTTTTAACATTAATTCAGCTTTGGTAGAATTTTTAACACAAGAATTTATGGGCATTAAGTTAGTATTTGTAGCCCGTAGCGTTAAAAATTTAGAAGCCGTTGCTACCCTTTGCCGTAAAGGTGAGGCAAAAGCAAGTAGTAATTGGATTTTAAAATCAGTTGGAGAAGTAATTGTGTAGCTTCTGATGGTTTACAATCTTCGTATTCACTACACATTGCAGCTACAATAATCTGGTGAATTTATAATTATTTCTGCTATTACAAAGTATTACAACCTAAAATCGTAGATACTTCGTGACGGCGCTTTTATGGCATCGTTGCTACTCAAGATTGGCAAAATAGCAAGACTAGGGACTAGGATATGTAGACTAAGAATTAGAAACGAAGAAAAAGGGGATGAGGAATAATGATTTGTCAGTCTTTTAGCCCCTAAAAAGAGCGCCCATTACCCCTAAAAAAGATGGATTTGTTAGAGTACCAAGCTAAGGAATGGTTTAGGGAGATGGGGATTCCAGTATTGCCATCTCAACGAATTGACCGTCCTAGCGATCTTAAGGGATTGAAAATTCCGTATCCAGTCGTCCTCAAATCCCAAGTTCGGACTGGTGGAAGAGGTCGAGCTGGTGGGGTAAAATTTGTAGAAAACACGATTGATGCGATCGCAGCCGCTCAGACAATTTTTCACTTGCCAATTCTAGGGGAATTTCCCGAAGTGCTGCTGGCGGAGGCAAAGTATGACGCTGAACGAGAATTTTACCTGGCAGTCGTGCTAGATGCTGCTGTGCGTAGACCAGTGCTTCTAGGCTCTCCTCAAGGCGGCGTTGATGTGGAATCGTCTCCAGAACTGCTGCAACAAGTTGTAGTGGAGCAAGAATTTTCCCCGTTTTATGCACGAAGATTGACGCTGAAAATGGGATTAACTGGTACGCTGATTCAGTCAGTCAGCGATATTATCGAGAAAATGTATCAGCTGTTTGTGCAGAAAGACTTGGATTTGGTGGAAATAAATCCGCTCGGCGTTAGTTCCCTAGATGAAGTGATGGCGCTTGATGGTAAAGTGACAGTCAATGATCGGGCGATCGCGCGGCATCCAGACATTGCTGTGATGGCAGAAAAAAAGGCGAACCGTGCCAATAGTCAATACCCTACTGCAATGTTAGGTAGCTGGGAAGAAGTCGAACCTTCTGGCAATATCGGCATTTTAGGCAATGGAGCAGGACTTGTAATGGCGACTTTGGATTTAGTAACCGATGCTGGTAGCAAGCCAGCTACTTGTCTAAATGTCGGACACGGGCGCAACTTAAATACATCACCGCTTGCCTTTTGCGATCGCCTAGCCCTTGGTCTAGAATTTCTCTATCAAAGTAAAAATATTAAAGTTGTGTTGGTAAATATCGTGGGTAGCGTTCCTACTGCTCTAGAAATAGCCTCAGTAATTACCAATTTTATCCAACGCCACGAAGATCGTCCCCCTGCTAGTAAAACACGCTCACACCCTTATCCTGGCTTAATTGTCCGCCTTGCCGATCTTGAATTAGAGGCAGCCAGAGAGCAATTAAAAACTGTGCAAGTGCCACTGGTAGAAAATTTGGATGAAGCCGTAGAGCAAACAGTCCGTCTTGCTAAGGTAAATGCTGCTAAACGCTAATGAAATTAACGCCTGAGAGTAAAGTTTTAATTCAAGGCTTATACGAACTCAGTTCGTCAACTCATGCAGTTCGCATGAAAGCTTACGGTACGAATGTGGTAGCTGGAATTAATCCGGGTCATGGCGGCCAGACTTTGGGTGATATTCCGGTGTTTGATTTAGTTGAACAAGCGCTAGCAGAAGTGGGGCCAGTTGATACCACCATTATTTTTGTCCCACCTTACCAAGCCCTAGATGCTGCCTTAGAAGCGATCGCTGCTGGCATTAAGCAGATTATTATCATCTCAGCCGGAATGCCTCCTTTAGATATGGTTCACTTGCTGCGGATAGCAGAGGCAACAGAAACTTTAATTGTGGGGCCAAATAGTCCCGGCATTATTGTGCCAGCAAAAATTCTCCTGGGTACTCATGCCAGTGAATTTTATACTCCAGGAGAAGTAGGAATTGTTAGCCGCAGCAGCACCCTTACATATGAAATCGCTTTACAGTTGACCACAGCCGGGCTAGGACAGTCGATTGGTGTCAGCATAGGTAGTGATACGATTATTGGCTCGTCGTTTCTTCAATGGCTGCAAATTCTGGATGAAGATGAAACTACACAGGCAATTGTCTTAATCGGTGAACCTGGTGGGAACAGCGAAGAAGCCGCCGCGCGTTACATAGCCGAAGCAATTGATAAACCTGTAATTGCATACATTACCGGGAGACAAGCACCAGCTGGAAAACATTGGGGTCATACTGGAAATTTAGCGGCTGTTGTCGGACGTGGAGCTAATGTTGGTACAGCACAAAGCAAATTAGCAGCTTTTAAAGAAGCAAAAGTTGCGATCGCCCAACGCCCTTCTGAGATTCCAGAATTAGTAAAAAAAGCGCTAAAAAAGGGCTAGGGAAAATCATTTTATAACTCCCTATCTATTTGCCGCAAACAAAGCAATGGACGTAGACTCGCCTGCTTTTCTCAACTGGCGCGTTATCTGCAAAGTCAATAATGTTAATATGCCCCACTGAACTAGCAGTGACAAAAAAACTGTTGTCGTGCTGGCGGATTCTATTGCAGCCCAAGCAAAGGGTGTAAATAGAGCTAACCCAGCCATTTTCTGAGGAGCAAGGAACGATAGAAAGCCATAAATGAACGTAGGTAATAGAACTACAGCGCTCAGTGTGCCAACAACCCAAATCTGTTTTTGAGTCCGCCTTAACACGATCAGGTGAGCGATCGCAGCATAAATTAAAATGAGGTTAAAACTGATAAGTAAACTTAAGAGGGCTGGAACTTTGTACTGCTCCTCCAACCCAAACATAGCCCAGGGAGCTAAAAAAGTAGCTGTGATAATTAAATTCAGAGCGATCGCTACTATTGCTGGGCTTTTTTCACCCCAAATCAAATCTTGCACCAATGCTTTATTCCAAAAGTTTTTGCGGCTGGAACCTTGTTTTCTTCCATATCGCGCCCAGTCTTGCAAACTTTGGTAGGGAGGTGTCAGTGCCACAGTTAAACCTAAAAAGAGCAATGTACCGAGTAAAAGTAGGCAATTGAAGTTAAAGTACAGCGTTGGCTCTCCTGGGTTTGTTGGAGAACCCCCGTCGTCAAATACCCATTGGAGAGCGAATCCTAAACTCATCACCTGAAAGCAGACAACTAGCAAATAACTCTGTTGCTTACTCAATATTGCCTTAGTTGAATTAGGAAATCGTCGCTTTAAAGCTTGCCAGCACCAGTACGTCCACAAACCATAATTTAACGCTAGTAAACTGACCACAATCAGCGTACTAACTCCTACCGGTAAGTAAAACCATTGTAAGTCATGGATAAAAAGATAGGAAAATAATAAAAGTTTTGGATTTAAACCAGTTGCCGCAATTAAATAGTGGATTATCAATGAAGGAGAAAATAGATTTAGCCAATCAAATGGGATATTGAATATCCGTTTGAAACTAGCAATACACAGTAAAATTAAAACTCCGCCACTGCCTAACCAAGCTTGAAACCCGCCTAGCCAAGAGCTAACTAAACCAAATAGTAGTGCAGCACTGTAAAAGAAGAAGCAAGCGGCAATAAGCACGCCATAAAAGCTCAAAATCAGAATTAAAGAAATTTGAGCAGCTATTCCCGCCCATAAATGCAAAGGAACAGCTAAAACTGCTACTAGATAAAGCAGAATTGGAACTCCCAGCAATTTACCAACTAAAATATTTTCTGGTGATTGGGGGCTAAGTCGAATGAAATTAAGCGTACCCCGACGTTCTTCGTGAGCCAAATCACTGATTAGCAGGTAAGTTCCTACCACTATCAGCGCAAAAATGCCAATTACACTTAGGTATACAAACAGTTCGAGCCACCATAATTGCCAGTTAATAACAAAGTTACCCAAGGTATCCTGAAGGCACGTAGGCAGTGAGTATTCAACGAGATTACCTGTGCAATATTTGTTTTGGTCATCAATTCCACCTATCCGTATCCCATTCGGTAATTGAGCTTGGGCTAATAGGAGCAACAAAAATTGACCAACGAGGGAAATTGTGCCTGCAATTAATAAATTACGTGGCTTGAGTCGTCCTTTTAGTTCTCGCATTAGCTGAGGATTCCAGTCGCCCAGCCGCTCAAGCCAGTTAAGTTTCATAATATAAAATTCTCCAATATATCTCTAAGTATTTAGCAATTCCCTAATCCCTGACCCCTATTTAAGATGCTTGCTTGTGACCTAGCTTGAGGAAGATAGATTCTAGGTCTTCTTGAGTGCAATGAAATTCTGTTAGGGGGATTCCAGATAAAATTAGCGATCGCAACAACAAAGCACAATCTTGTTGAGTACCGGAAAAGTAAACGCTGACACGCTCTTGTCCTGACAATATTTCCCAATCTTCGACTAAAGGATGGTTATTCAGTTGAGTTTTAAGTGCATCTAGTTCCCCTAGCGTGGATATAAAAATTTGCTGACGGCTGAGACGTTGGTAAAGTTGCTGTAGTGACGCGCTTTCCACTAAATAACCAAGCTCCATAATTCCTATTGAGGTACACAGTTGAGCTAAATCACTGAGGACATGAGACGAAATCAAAATCGTCATTCCTGCTTCTTGCAAAACTTTGATAATTTCCCGAAACTGCATCCGCGCAATTGGATCGAGACCAGAAACTGGCTCATCAAGCAGTAGCAAAATTGGTTCGTGAAATTGTCCGCGCCAGACTGAGACGCTGTTTCATTCCCCGCGAAAGTGTAGTAATCAAACTATTGCGCTTATGAGTTAGCTGTACCAATTCCAATACCTCTCGCAAACGTTGACTACGGCGGGGTTCTCGTAAGCGATACAGCCGCGCAAAATAGTCTAGGTAGTCCCATACTGTTAAATCGTTATAAAGGGGGAAATCATCGGGCAAGTAGCCCAATTGCCGCTTCAGTCTTGAGCTGCTTTGATCTAGCAGTAGGCGATCGCCATTAAGATAAATTTCACCACTTGTTGGTTCTGACGCTGCGGCCAACATCCGAATCAGCGTTGTTTTTCCGGCTCCATTGGGACCAATTAGTCCATAAACTTCACCTGATTGGATCTGTAAATCAACATCAGTAACCGCAATGTGGCGATCAAATTGTTTTGTCAGTCCACAAGTACGAATTGCCCATTCTTTTGTCATAACTGCTAATTAGTCCTTAGTTATTACTCATTACTAGCGGCGCTTATGCTATCAATACCCCACGCAAGTGCAGGGTATAAGCTAATGACCAAAGACTAATGACTGTTTTATTCAGACGTAAGTTCTTTAAAAGCTACGCTCGCTGTATTATGGGCAAATTCCAGTTATTGAATTCTTAAGTAATTACAATTAGTTATGACTCAGCACTATCGCATTACACTTTTACCTGGCGATGGCATTGGTCCTGAAATTATGAGCGTTGCGGTAGAGGTGCTAAAAGTTGTAGAAAAGCAGTTTGATATTCAGTTTGAATTCCAAGAAGCTTTGATCGGTGGTGCTGCAATTGACGCTACAGGCGAACCTTTGCCAGCTACAACCCTAGATATGTGCCGCAACAGCGATGCTGTCTTATTAGCTGCTATTGGTGGCTACAAGTGGGATTCTTTACCACGTCATTTACGCCCAGAAACCGGACTTTTGGGATTAAGAGCAGGTTTAGGACTATTTGCCAATTTACGCCCAGCCAAGATTTTACCGCAGTTAATTGATGCCTCAAGCTTGAAACGAGAAGTGGTTGAAGGCGTTGATATTATGGTGGTGCGCGAACTCACGGGCGGAATTTACTTTGGTCAACCCAAGGGCATTTTTACTACAGAAACTGGTGAAAAACGTGGCGTAAATACGATGGCTTACACAGAAGCCGAAATTAACCGCATTGGGCGTGTAGCGTTTGAAACAGCTAGGAAACGCGGCGGTAAACTTTGTTCTGTAGATAAGGCGAATGTTTTAGAAGTATCACAATTGTGGCGCGATCGCATTTCTCAATTAGCATCAGAATATCCCGATGTAGAACTATCTCACTTATATGTAGATAATGCCGCGATGCAGCTGATTCGTTGGCCCAAACAGTTTGACACCATCGTTACAGGTAATCTATTTGGTGACATTCTTTCTGATGCTGCTGCTATGCTGACTGGCAGTATTGGAATGTTACCTTCTGCTAGTTTAGGTGCTACTGGGGTTGGTGTATTTGAACCCGTACACGGTTCTGCACCCGATATAGCGGGACAAGATAAAGCTAATCCTTTAGCACAGGTTTTAAGTGCGGCAATGATGCTGCGTTATGGCTTAAATCAGCCTGTTGCTGCGAGTAGAATTGAACAAGCGGTGATCCAAGTTTTAGACGGGGGCGATCGCACTGGCGATATCATGTCTGAAGGCATGAATTATCTTGGTTGTCGTGCTATGGGCGATGCCTTAATTCAGGAGTTAGAAAAACTCGCTTCCTGAGATGATTGTAGTTCTACCAATAGACTAGATCCAAGCTGGAAAAATAAAGTTAATTTGGTGGTATATAGCTGGACAGCAATAACTATAAATTACAACAACCTAATAATATTTTCCCAAGTTGACTGACCCTACATTACTAAAAGCTGCTCGCCAAATCTATCGTACTTACTGTGAAGTACATACGAAGATAATTAAGCGCCCAACAGGTGTGGCGATTAATCAATTAACGTATCGCGGCAAGCTACTATTTTCTAGCAAACCGATTCTTTTACCACAAGAATGTTTTATCCCACTTAGTCAGATTGAGTCGGAATAATATTAAAAGATGAGGCAAGAGACAAAAATTATGAATGCGCTGAATTGTAAATTCATATTTTATCCTTTTATTGCTTCCTTACTAAGATTATTTAGTTGTAAAAAAAATAATTATGGATATTTTATTTACACTACCAACTGCTGTAATTGTATTCGCCTTGGGAGCGTCTGTTGGTAGTTTTCTCAATGTTGTAGTGTACAGAATACCAGCTGAATTATCAATTTTATGGCCTCGGTCTGGCTGTCCTCATTGTCTACACAAATTAGGTAAACGTGAGAATATCCCAGTATTAGGTTGGTTGTGGTTACGTGGTCGTTGTCGTCATTGTAAAGGTACAATTTCTATTCGCTATCCACTTGTAGAACTAGCAACAGGAATACTATTTTTGCTGTTATTTTGGACGTTTGAACTATCAATTCAAACAATTGGTTATTGGACATTTTGTAGCTGGCTACTAGCGCTATCAATAATTGATTTAGATACTATGACTTTACCAAATTCGCTAACTCAATCAGGATTAGTTGCTGGTTTAGTGTTTCAAATTATTACTGCTACAAGCTGGGTTGAAGTTGTTAACAATTTGATGTCTGGCATTATTGGCGCAGTTCTAGGTATATGGTTATTTGACACAATTACGATACTAGGTTCAATTACTCTTGGACAAGCCGCAATGGGTGGGGGAGATGCTAAATTAGCAGCGATGCTAGGAGCATGGTTGGGTTGGAAATATTTGCTGCTAGCTGGGTTTTTGGCTTGTGCTTGTGGTGCATTTGTGGGTGGGGGTGCGATCGCGCTAGGTTTGCTTCGTAGAGGACAACCAATGCCTTTTGGCCCGTTTCTCGCAATGGGAGCAGTAATTACTTTATTTGCAGGCGAAGCTATTTTGTCAACTTACTTGCGGTTAGTATTTCCAACCTGAACAGCAATAATACTTAAGATTTAGTTTAGATGAGCCTGAGTTGGATTACCTTAAAAACCACAAGCGCCCGTTGGGAAGCAGAGCTAATGTATCAAATTCTAGTAGCTCACGATATCCCAGCGCGGATTCTAGATTTGGGCATGGTGTCGTATTTTGGTGCTGGTAGCCCTGCGGCTTTACAAGTGCATTCCCAAGATCAGTGGACTGCATTGCTTTTATTGAGTCCGCTTGAGGAGCAGCAAGACGCACAAGAGCCTTAAAGTTAGGATAAACAAGCCTGATAATGTCCATAGTGAGGAGACAAGAAGTGAATAGAGACACAGCTCAACTTATCAATCCTCATGTTGGCTGATGGCTAACTTGTTTTCAAGTTACTACCTATTTAACTAAGATAAAAATGGCTAATAATGAAGATTCACGCGGTTTAATGTCTCTATTTGATTGGTTTGCAAATCGACGAAAATCCGGTTCTACCAACCGAGAACACCAACGTGACATTGCCGACGGGCTATGGAATAAATGTACGGCTTGTGGTGTTTTGACATATACAAAAGACCTAAAAGCTAATCAGATGGTTTGCCAGGAGTGCGGGTATCATGTGCGAGTGGATAGTGATGAGCGCATCCGGCAATTAATTGATCTCAATACTTGGAAGCCATTGGATGAGCATCTGCGTCCACTTGATCCATTAGAATTTCGCGATCGCAAACCATATAGCGATCGCTTGCGTGAAACTCAAGAAAAAACTGGTCTAGTGGATGCTGTCCAAACTGGTTTAGGTCAACTTGATAATTTGCCTATTGCCCTCGGTGTAATGGACTTTCGCTTTATGGGCGGTAGCATGGGTTCGGTAGTAGGAGAAAAACTAACCCGCTTAATCGAACGAGCAACGCAAAAGCGTTATCCGGTGATTATTGTCTGTGCTTCTGGCGGAGCCAGAATGCAAGAAGGAATGTTGAGCCTGATGCAGATGGCAAAAATATCTGCTGCTTTGGAACGCCATCGAGCAGCTCAACTGCTTTACATTCCAGTTTTAACTAATCCCACAACTGGCGGGGTTACGGCTAGTTTTGCCATGTTGGGCGATATGATTTTGGCAGAACCGAAAGCAACGATTGGTTTTGCAGGTCGTCGGGTAATTGAGCAAACCTTACGCGAAAAGCTACCCGACGAATTTCAAACTGCCGAAGATGTACTCAAACACGGCTTTGTGGATGCGATCATTCCCCGCACCCACCTCAAGAAAACTTTGGCGCAGTTAATCGCCTTACACCAACCCTTGCCAACTACATCTCCTCATTTAGCACAGTGGGAGGCAATAGTAAAGAAGAACAGGGAGCAGAAAGCAGGAAGCAGGGATTCTGAAGTGGAGATGGGTGGATATCCTAGTTCATAGCTCCTGAACAGCAGCACGTTTCAGGCTGCGAGATTTTGCCGGGAAACTTCCGCATAAAAGCTGTTTCAGGAAAATACATACTAAACTTATTTCCTCTGACTCCTAGTTAATCGCCAAAGGGATCAAAGCATAGAACAGGGTTTGGCAAACAAAATGCTCAGTGACATGATATTGATATTAGAGCGGCTCAATCTATACCTGTCACTCAACCGTTATTGATTATGGGTTTTGCAGACTTGTCCATTGCCGAAATAGCAGCGGACTATAACCTCTCTGTTGAAGAGGTACTAACACTGTGCGATCAGTTGGGAATTGCTTATAAAACTTCCAAGACTCGTCTAGCCTTGGAGGATGCCAAAGAAATTATTTCCCAAATTTTGTCTCAAAGACATCGCTCAGACACTAAAGGTTCTGGAGGTGCAATAGAACTACCTTGAGTACCTTTGTGAGTATAAGTGATCGGGTTAAAACCCATTGCTGGCGAGGTTCATTAGCTGAAGGAATTTCGTTTTTTGTCTGCGGATATTTGTTAGTGGTAGAGAAGATTGAGCAAGCGCTTCTAGACAGGAAAGTTCTGTTCTGCAGAAACCTGCGCTCAGATTTTCCACAAATACCTGTATTGAGCGTTCAAACTTTTTAAGGGGAACCATGTTTAAAAAATTGATTGGGCTTGTGCTGGCGACTATGTTGTTGACATTTGGGCTGGTAATGAGCAATGCAACGGCAGTCGAACTCAGCGAAGCTACGCGCACTGTACCATTAAATGATAATGGTGATACTGCTGTACTTAGCCTCAAAGAAGTTCAGGAAGGCAAACGCTTATTTAACTATGCCTGTGCTCAGTGTCATGCTGGAGGTGTGACGAAGACAAACCAGAATGTCGGACTCGATCCTGAAGCCCTCGCGGGAGCAACACCACCGCGTAACAATATTGAAGCGCTCGTGGATTATATGAAAAATCCCACCACTTATGATGGGGAAGAAGAAATTGCAGAATTTCACCCCAGCACCAAGAGCGCGGATATTTACGCAGCAATGAGAAATCTCACTGACGACGACTTAAAAGCGATCGCCGGACATATTCTCTTGCAGCCGAAGCTTGTCGGCCAGAAGTGGGGAGGCGGCAAAATCTACTATTAAGGTTCGTCAGTAATCCATAAAACAGGGGGAGTCTAGGGATGGGGGAGTGAAAGCCATCACGTCCTCATCTCCTTACCCCCTGCTCACATCACAAAAGGTTGCGCCTCAAATGCTACGTTCATTGTTCCGTATTCGTTTATTTATAGTTTTGGCAGTAGCCATAGTCACCTTCGGGCAAAGCTATCCCGCGCTTGCTGCCGCTATCGATCCCTATGTAGTACGCTATTTGCGCGTTACTGAACCAATTGCTCTGCAATTGAATGAACAAGGTGAAACTCGCTCTTTTTCACCGCAAGACTTATCAGTTGGCAAAGAGTTATTTTCAAGCAACTGCATGAACTGTCATGTTGGCGGAGCCACTTTACCAGATCCTCAAGTGTCTTTAGCCCTAGCAAAGCTCAAAGAAGCAAAACCGCCGCGTGACAACATCTCCAATCTAGTCGCCTACTTCCGACAACCGATGACTTACGACGGTACTGAAGAAGCATTTGCGTGTCGCCAAGTACCTGAAACTTGGATGTCACAAGATGAAGCAGAAAGTTTAGCTGCTTTTGTGCTGACAGCAGCGCAAAAGGCTCCTGGTTGGGGAGCAGAAACTTTTTAGTTGTTAGCTATCAGCGATCGCGCTTGGTTAAAAGCTTCAGCAGAAAGTGGAGGAATTAAACAGGATAAGGTTAATACCCCAGCCTTTGTGGCTAGCAAATCTCATGCTGGCTACTAGCCTCCAATTACTTATAGTTTTCACCCTAAGACTGACATCTACGACAACTTGTCATATTTAGTGGTTGTTTTTATTTAAAATTGAATAGCTCATATAAAATTCTTTGGACAAAGCTATGAAATTCGTTGCTTCAACTGTGCGGCGCTTGGGTTTAGCCGTATTAACAATCGTGTTAGTAGCCACCAGCTTCGCTTTTTTCACGCCCCCCGCAGCAGCAGCAGAGTACAAAATCAAATTGGGGTCTGATAAAGGAATGCTAGCTTTTGAGCCAGCAAAGCTGACTATTCACCCCGGTGACACGATTACGTGGGTAAACAACAAAGTTCCTCCCCACAATGTTGTATTTGATTCAGCCAACAACCCTGCCAAGAGTGCTGACTTAGCAAAGAGCTTTTCTCATAAGCAGTTGCTGATGACTCCTGGTCAAGAAGTGAAAACAACATTTCCAGACGATGCACCAGCTGGTGAATACACTTACTACTGTGAACCTCATCGCGGTGCTGGAATGATTGGCAAAATCACTGTCGAAGGCTAGGGATGCTGTTATTTAGCTGTAGCTTTGGGTTAAATTAATACAGCTAAATAGTAAATAAGAATGCCTCTAAGAGTCATAAAAGAGACTCTGGAGGCATTCTAGTTATTTATCGAACAAATCTTTAGCAGGCAAGAGAAATAGGGCCGATAAGAGTGCGTAAATGCTTCACGTAGCTTGCTTCTTGAAGGGTTAGTGTAGCGTTCACGAAGTGTAGCGCAGCGTTTAGCGTTTAGCTGCTTGTCTTTTAAACATCGGTGCTATTGGTAATAAATCCTCTAGAACCCTAAATTAAGCTATAGCAATCTTATCTGAGTTGTGGAAGTTATTTTTAACGTAGACGCGAAGCGGCTTGCCGCAGGCTACCGCCAAGTCGCCAAGAAAGAGAGGGTTTTACAAATCATTTAGGACTGCTATAGCTGTTATAAAAATAGGCAAGTTAGGCAGCGCGGACTTGGAACACAAACAAATCAAATCCATCCACAGGCTAGAAGATATAACTTGCGAAATTGGCTATCGTGTTGCCAGTTTCTAAAGTATCAAAAGAAATCTACATGGTTCCTATCAGAGATAACAACCCGACAACAATCACGCCTTATGTAACTTATGGGCTGATTGCTGCCAATGTTCTCGCTTTTCTATATGAAGCAAATCTTCCACCGCAGCAATTAGATCAATTTTTCCACTTAGCTGCCGTTGTGCCGCGAGAGTTAACATATAGCTTTAATGGAATTCCAGTACATCAAGTTGTCCCAGAGTGGGTAACGCTGATTACTTCCCAATTTTTACATGGTGGTCTTTTGCACTTGGGAGGTAATATGTTGTTTTTATGGATTTTTGGCAACAATGTCGAAGACCGTTTAGGCCATGTGAAATATTTAATTTTTTATCTAGCGTGTGGTGTTTTAGCATCACTAACTCAATGGTTCTTCGCGCAGAATTCCGCTATTCCTTCTTTGGGTGCTAGTGGCGCTATAGCTGGAGTAATGGGCGCATACATTCTCCGCTTCCCCAAAGCCGAAGTTCTAACTCTAATTCCTTTAGGCTTCTACTTCCCCGCAGTCCGACTTCCTGCATTCTACTTTCTCGGTTTTTGGTTTCTCCAACAAGCCTTCTATGGTCTTGCTAGCCTAAATACTCCTACTAACATTGGGATGGAAAATGGCGGTATCGCTTACTGGGCACACGCAGGTGGTTTTGCTTTTGGCGCAATTCTTGGACCCCTGTTAGGCTTATTTAACGATCAATCAAAGCCAGAATATCTCTAAAAGCAATAAGTGAAAGGAAAATAATTATTTTCCTTTTGCTCTTTTTTACTCACAATAAAGTAGGAAAAAACTTGTGGTTCCCCTGCGAGATAACAACCCGATAAGCATCACTCCGTATGTAACTTATGGACTACTTGCTGCTAATATTCTTGCTTTTTTCTATCAACTAAGTTTGAACCCCCAGCAATTAGAAGGGTTTTTCCACGTAGCTGCCGTAGTACCGCGAGAACTAACATCTAGCTTGAGAGGAATCCCATTAAATCAACCTGTCCCAGAGTGGCTGACTCTATTTACATCCCAATTTTTGCACGGTGGTCTTTTGCACTTGGGCGGCAATATGTTGTTTTTATGGATTTTTGGCAATAATATTGAAGACCGCTTAGGGCATATCAAGTTTTTAATTTTTTATCTAGCGTGTGGTGCAATGGCCGCGCTAACCCAGTGGTTTTTCTCCCAAAACTCCTCTATTCCTTCTTTGGGTGCTAGTGGTGCGATCGCGGGAGTGATGGGCGCATATATTCTCCGTTTCCCCCGCGCCCAAGTTTTGACCTTAATTCCTTTGGGATTTTTCATCACTACAGTACAAATCCCCGCCATGTTCTTTCTGGGATTTTGGTTTTTCCAACAGGCTTTATTTGGTATTGCTAGCCTGAATACTCCGACTAATATCGGTATGCAAAGCGGCGGAATAGCTTACTGGGCCCACGCAGGTGGTTTCGTCTTTGGCGTAATTCTCGGCCCGCCATTAGGTTTGATGAAACGGTACTAGAAGTTGGATAATTGCGTTTGGAGATGAAATCGCGATGTCTCAAGGGGCCTTGCGCGAATAATACCTAACTCAGTTCACCAAACTTTATTCAAATTCAACACAAATCCTGGCAACACATCCTCACCAGATACATTGTTGGGAGTTTTTAATATCTCTACATCCTCCCCTGGACGCAATACGGTTCGGTTAAGCGTAAAAGCAAGTAAAATATCGAAGATTATCCCCTGAGCGTACTGAGTAGGAATGCATCTCAAAGAATTCTCATGGATCTCACCTGTGGTGGAATCAGGTACTGTAC
>JAHHHE010000021.1 GCA_019359535.1 Gloeocapsa sp. UFS-A4-WI-NPMV-4B04 | reverse complement strand
CATACTTTGTTTTGATTGCCTCAACTATGCCCGCTTTCAACATAGGTTACTATGCCTACCTGATCCCATGCTTTGATCATAGGTCTATTTAAGTAAATGTTCAAGTTATTTTTTCCTGACTCCTAACGAGCAGAGAAACGGCTTCAGTAAGGTTAATGCAATCCTGGCTAGGAGCATTTGAAGAGTAACTTTAGGGCTTTTAGAATTAAGTTTTGGTAATTTTTTGTCAAGACCACTACTAGAAGTATTGGTAAGATAAGCCAAAAGGCAGACCATGCGCTTGACTTATGGCATACCAACTCTCGGCAAGTAAACTCCAGACGTATCACCGCTGCCCCCAATCGTATTATTTTCGCTACGAATTAGGGTTGAAAACTGCCGCTTTTTTTGGTTCAGCTGCCTTGGGAACAGCTTTACATCAAACTCTCGCTCAGGTTTACCGCGACTGGAATTACACCGAACCACTGCCAGAAATCCACTGGATTCACCACTGTTGGCAGCAGCACTGTAGCTCAATAAGTCCCGCTCAAGTCGCAGAGGGCGAGGAAATTTTAGAAAATTACTACCACAAATTTATTGCGGGTGAAACAGCCCTGCACCGACCCCTAGCAGTAGAAGGCAAAATTCAAGGGCGCTTGCAAGTAGCAAACTTAGAATTTGCGATTTCTGGACGATACGACCGCCTAGACTACCTAGAATCGGGGCTAGAACTGATTGATTACAAATCAACTAAAGAAGTCAAACTGCCTAAGCCCGACGAAATTGATCTGCAAATCGGTTTGTATTACCTAGCATTGGAACAAAGATATAAACAGAGTTTGCAGCAGATGAGTTTGTTGTATTTACGAACGGGAGAAAAGTTCAGCTTTGATGCCACCCCAAAGCACAAGCAGCTAGTAGAAACAACTATTAGTGAACTTGCCTTCAAGTTACGGACAGATGAATTGTGGGAAGCATTGCCTGGAGAACACTGTTCTCGCTGCACCTACTCGCGCTACTGTGCTGCTATTCAAGAACATCCTGAACCACTGCCAGAAAATGCTAAACCTCCTCGGCGGATGCAACTATCACTAAATCTATAGCGCACTCTATGTTTAAGTATTAAAAATGTAATACTACTACTTTTTATACATACTAACTAAACCTGCCCTCAGTGAAAAGCTCTGACAATATACCTGCCTTGGTAGCATTGACTTGTCAATGCACGTTGCGCCAACGCGCTTTGTTACCGAACACTTCTGGGATCTATTTTGTGACTGACGAGCGTAACAGTTTGCTCTATCTTGGTAAAACTACAAGCTTACAGCGTCGCTGGGCAGGAGCAGGACATCATCGCTATAAGCAGTTAGCAAGAAAGGGATTAGGGGTTGTAATGAAATAACCTTGACGTTTATTTAGCTAGAAGTGCCTCAAAGCAGATTTTTAAATACCAACTTGTAAAAGTTATTTCTTGACGACTCCTTAGATAAAATTACTATTAGCTATGTTTTAGCACCAATCGTTGAATTAGATGAACTAGAGCGTTAGTACATATTAACCCTCAAGCCATTGCTTAACTATGGCAGGGTCAAAAAGAATTTGCCTCAGAAAAGTCCGAGGTTGAGCGAACTGCAACGCTTATGGAGGCTAGTTAATACCCCACTTTTCCCCTCTTGTAAATTTACTACTAACCAAGAAGGAAATACCATACCTAGAGCCGCTTGGGATTTATTTCGTGGCTTTGTTGCTGGTACTTATATAACTGATAACCTTTGCTACATAGTCATAGTTTGTCAACAAAATATGGGGGAAATTCTATGTAATAGTTCTACTCACAAGACCAAGAGGCGGTTCTATATTCAGGACGAGGAGATTTGGAAAATTTCCGGTGCGGCGCGTTATGCTTGGCTGCACGAACCGATATGGAAATTTGATGCAAGAGTAGTAGTTTTTGAGTTCGTAGAGTTCTTTACTCTAGGAAATTACCTGTTTGAGCAACTTTACACTCACCTGAAACAGTGCGAAATTTCAGGGGTCAAGCTTAGGAAGCTGGGTAACACTGCTTGCCTACAGTCAATTCTCCAAACCCTACCTGCGGGAGAGAATAAGTCAGCGCAAGATTACCTCTGTGCCCTTTCCGCCGACTTACAGGCAGTACAAGCTGAGTTTACTTTGGACGAGCGAATTATTTGGTGATGTGATTTCTCTTATGAGAGCAGTTTTTCTTGAGCATTATAGAAATAGAGGAACAATCGCTTCACTAGGAGAAACGAGATGACTATACTCGAAGATGAACGTCCGGATAATTTGATGGAGGCGTTGTTTGAAGTTCGTAATAGTGACAGATGCAATACGCTAGAGCGGTCTTGTGTAATTGATACCCTTAAAAGTATTGGTCAAGTTACAGTAGCGAATTGGCTGGAGCAGCATCAAGAGAATTATGACAAAATTATCAAACAGGAGTTTTCTCAATGGCTGGAATCACATTCTCCCTATGGAGGAGAATCGATAGCTCAAGTGGCTGCTCAGACAACCGGGTTAACAATGCCTGAAGATTCATTTAGCTGAATTGCTCTGTTGAAGGATCGTAAGAGTTAACCCCTAGTATTAGCAGACATTAATCGCTCAGATAGTAATGTGTAACGCTCTTGATCTTTGACTTGCCTGACTGCTAGACCAATTGCTTTGACGAGGCCAGTTGGATTCCAGTGGCTATAACTAAACAGTGCTAGTGTTGGCGCGATCGCTCAAGACTATCTTTAGCATTCGCTCGACAATAAGTCCTCTGTCCTGGCTCAAAACGGGCTGGACACTATCGAAAAATAGACACCGTTTTCTTGTAATGTCCTTTTTCTGATAGACAGGTCAACCAAAGGAATTCCCCAATCTAGACGAGCGGTAAGGCGATCGCTCAACTGCAAGCGTAAACCAAGCCCTACCGAAACTAAAGTATTGGGGTCTGTTGTGTTGCCATTTCGATTACGTCTCCCTAAATTGTTCCACGTAGTACCAGCATCAATAAATGGCGTGAGTTGTAAAATTGTTTGCCGCTTTTTAGATCGGTAAATAGGCAATCTCACCTCGGCAGATACAAATGCGCCACTATCAGTCAGTAGAGCATCCTGACGATAACCCCGAACGCTGTCTATCCCACCTAACCCAAACTGCTCCAGGGGGACAAGCGTATCAGGAGTCAGTTGCACATCACCACGAACTAATAGCAGAGTTTCTGGAGCCAAAAGACGTACCCACTGCGCCTGTCCCCGCCAAGCGAAAAAGCGGCTGTCAGGGCCATCTTCGTTAACTGTGGCATTTAACGCACCGATACCGAGACTAAACCCAGATCGCGCCCCAATTACTTCACGACCACTGCGCTTCGTCCAGTCTTGAAAGAATTGAATGGCTGAGATCCGGGTGCGTCCCTCTTGATCAGCCCCTGGTGAAAGTTCACTAGGGAGAATCCCAAAATCCTCTAGAACTGACGAGGAGATATCGCTTTCAGAGCGAACAGCACTCAGACCAAGGGCAAATTCTTGTGTGGGGGTTTGTGAGAGTGGTTGGCGCAGTGTTAATTCGTAGTAGCGAGAATCACCATTGATATCGAGTGCATTAAAGGGACGCTCAATCACATCGCTCTCTGTATTACCATAAGCCAAACTTAGAGTGCCATTACGAGAGTTAACGGGTAAGGTGTAGCTGGTATCGACACCATTACTGCCATCGGTATTGCTGTAGGCAAGACTCAACCCATCTCCTAGTCCTAGCAAATTGGCCTCGTTTATCTGGGCGCGGCGGCGGAAGCTACCAACACTTGGTGAGCGCGCGTTATCTGCCACAAGTTGGCTACTAAAGGTCTTCGCCTCACTCACTTGGACTTTTAATACTCTTGTTTCTGGGCTTGTTCCAGCAGCTAATTCAGCAGAAATGTCTTCAATTAGAGGGTTGAGTTGCAGTATTTGTAATGCTTCTAGCAACTGATTTTGATTTAGAGGAATGGATGTGGGCAAGCGCGAGCGCACATATTCGGGGTTCAGCCGTCGAGTGCCATTTACATTAATTGCTTCTAAGCCGCCTTCGACTACCTGAAGAGTGACCACGCCCCCTAAAGTTTTTTGAGGGGGAATGAGAGCGCCAGAACTTATGTAACCATTATCAATGTATAGCTGAGTAATGGCAGAACGTGCTTGGAAAAGTTCTGCAAATGAGAGCGGTCTTTTTGTAAAAGGGGCAAGTACAGCGTCTAACTCTTCTGGACTGAATACGGTACTGCCAACTACATCGAACCGTTCAACCGTGAATGTTTCAGGAACTTTACCTGGAATTGGTGATGGCGTGGCGGGAGTCGGGGGCGGTGACTGTAGTAACTCCTCTGGAGGTGGCAGAGTCTCAGGCGTTGGAGTTACTGGGAGGCTTGGTTCATTAGGTGGAAGAACATCTTGGGGAGGTGGCGTTGGGGGGATTTGAGAAATTGGAGTGGCGGTGCTATTGACAATAGAGCCTTTGGTTGTTTGTGCCAAGACTCTGCTAGGGATACTGTTAATCAGCACAATTAAACAGAAATAGAGCCAATAATTGGTCTGACGGTGATTGAAGATAAATCTAGAGAACAATTCTTTCTCACCTTAATTTTTAGGGTCAAGTTGCGCTAATATACGAGGTCGGTGTTTTATATTGACACAGACGAACAACTGGTTACTATCACCGTTAAACCCAAAATTTTAAGAGTTGGAGCAAGCGCAAGAAATCTATCCTATGTAGGTAGGAGAGATCACGCAACACGCTTTCAACCGCAAAAATGAAAGCCGAATTCAGGTAGCGCAGCACATTCCCTCCACTGCCTTGCTGTTAGGCTTTCGTCCTTGAGGTTTCTTATCCTCAATCAATTTCTGTGCCGCTTCAGAGTCAATCAGTTTCACATCGGCGGTATAACACCCAGGAGAGTCCGGTACTTGAGTATATAGCCCTAACTTAACTAACGTTTCCGGTTACTTTTCGCCAGTTACGATATATACTTCCCACTGGTGATTGTACACGCGCTCACATCGGCGACGAAGCCCATACTGTTCAAGTGGAATATGCTTTCCAGACTCCGTATCAGGGACAAGCTCAGTGGTAATGCCCGCGCTTACCTCAAATTTTCTATACCTCTGTCTGCCAGGTTTAAAGAACACACCTGGCCCATAAATGAACATCTGAATCAGGAGCATGAATGACTGGATAGGATTAACAGGCAGTAGGTTTGCTCCAACGAGAACAATTAGGCGACCTCCAGGGTTAAGTATGCGTTCAACTTCGGCGATCGTCTTGGGGTCGCGGCGTTGCTGAATCAAGATATGAATCATGCTGGAACAGGAACTTCCCAGAACTTTAGATAGTGAAGTAGCAACCGAACTGAGTGTTCCAGCATTTCTACTGACTTTGAGTAGCACAACGTCTGACGATGCAGTCGGGCTAGATAATGTCTTAATCGAGTGTTTTCTCCTTCGACCCGTGTCATGTAAGTTTTGCTCACAATGTGGTCTTCATCAGGGATAAACAGAGGATAGACTCGATTTCCATCACTGACGTAGAAGTAGCAGTTCCACAGGGTTACCAAATTCCACAATGGTGTGAATGTTTCAGCACTATGGTCTCCGATTACCCATACCAGTATCCCGGCTCTAAAGTGGTCGACCGCTGTCCACAGCCAGATTTTGGTTTTTTTTGAGCCGACAAAGGTTTCCAGTTCATCGAGTTCTCCGACCTGGGGTTGGGTCTCAGGCGCATAAGCATCGGGCAGTAGATGCCCGACTTGTTTGACCCAATAGATGACCGTCGTGTGATGCACGCTTTTGACTCGTTCGATCGCTCGAAACCCTGAACCATTAACGTACATCCTTAAGCATTCGCGTTTGACTTCCTGGGAGTATCCTTTGGGTGGGTTGTAGTGGTCGATGAATTGGCGACCGCAATTGACACAGATGTGATGCGTGCTTACCTTTGTTCTTCCCATTTTTACGGATATGGGAGGAGCTACAGTCAGGACATTGCATGACGATTTCTCCCTGATTCATATCTCTATTATGCAACGCCTGGGGTCGCAGATATATTCGCTAGGAAAGGTACTAACAACATTATCAAATGATGCATCGGTGAACGGTAAATGCTGAGACTGCCCCTGAATTATCCAGCTAGGTTCACCTTGGCAGCGTTCTACTAAGGTTGAGCGAGCTGCATCTACCATTTCTTTTGACTGTTCGACGGCGCGACAGTTGTAACCTGCCTCAATCATATCTGCTAGCAGGTCACCCAGACCGCAACCAAGTTCAAGAACGTTGTACCCGTGCAAACGTGATAGGGTCAGGCGTTGCCATGTGCGCCATTGTCCGGCAAATGGTACTGTACTGGCAAAGCGGTAAAGATAGCGATTTTTGTAAAGCGTTTCAAATAACCATTTCTGCCAAGACGGTATTATTGGTATTCTCCGAAGTTTGTTGCCAGCCCTCTACTTACCTAGTTGTGACGAGTACGACTAGGAACATTTAGCCGTGCTTCAATTGCATCACAAGCTGCCCGAACACCATTTTCTGCCTGTATCTGCTTTCCTACATCAGTAGCTCGTTTGGTGTAACTTAGATTACTTAACAGCTGCTTTAACTCTCCAGCAGCACTGTAAGCATTGTAATCGCTACGAGTTATAGTACGTGCTACGCCTAAACGTTCTGCCCTCGCCGCATTGTCTGGTTGATCGTAGCTGTAGGGCGTAACCAACATGGGGCAACCAGATTCTAATGCTTGAGCAGTTGTGCCGATGCCACCTTGATGTACAACAGCAGATGCACGCGGAAAAAGCATAGAGTAAGGCGCATAGTCAAAAGCAACAATATTTTTTGACAATAGATTCTGTGGTATGTTACCTGGTTGTTCTCCAGTAAGGAGAACAGCTCGACAGCCCAACTCCTTAGCAGCGATCGCACTCTCTAAATAAAAGCTACCCGCATCCATCACTTCTGTAGAACCTAAAGTAAAAACGATGGGTGGAGAACCAGTATCGAGAAATTGTGATAACTCTAAGGAAAGTCCTGATGAGCTACTTCTATCATCGTAGAAAGGGAAGCCAGTGATATGAGTCTGCTTCGGCCAGTCCGGTTGAGGAGATGCGAAAAATTGGGAGAAGAGAGCCAGCACTAAATCCGGTGAGTGTTGACCCTCAAACAGTGGATCTTTACCAGGCGGCAAACCCAAGTCAACCCGTAACTGCTGTATCGGCTTAGTCCAGGAGCGAACAGCAAGTTTGGCAAATCGAAAAAGAATTTTATTGATTAAAGAGTTAAACGCTCCTAAGTTTCTACTAACAGGTAAAGTTTGTAGAACTGGCGGATCAAAGGCAGACATAAACGAAATGGGACTTAATACGGTTGAAACCCAAGGAATACCCGTTTTTTGAGCAACTATTGGCCCAGCAAAAATAATTGGGTGCGTAATCAGTAGATCAGCACCCTGTACAGCTTGCATCAGATCCTCGTAGCTATCTTTTAAAGAAGGTAATACCAACTCACATATAACGTACTTTGTGCCTTGGACACGATCCATACTAAGTCGAACAATCTCTCTAGCCTGATCAGGACTCAATGAAGAAGTATCAGGCCTAATTGGGTGAAATGAAATTCCCACTGCTTGAACATTGGAGTGGTATAGTTCATTAGTAGCGATTACTGCTTCGTAACCACGAGCTTTCAATTCTAAAGCGAGCGCTATATAGGGGTGTAGGTCACCCAGTGAACCAATTGTAGTCAGAACAATGCGTTTACTGCCCATATCGAAGCATAATAAACATGATTACATCTGTTTTATTAAAACCTTTTTAGCATACTAGGGATTAGGGAAAAATCAACTTCTAAAATTATAGTTAAAAGATATACCTATCTCATTTTTCCTCTATATCTCTCTTTACTATTGCTTCTGTTTTAAATAGCATCATTACTCGCTTGACAGTACATTTTACTATTTTGCTCTCCCTACTTTTTAAAGGTAAGCCGTAAAACATAGCCTAATATAAGGAATAACAGCAATGGATAAAAAGGAACCTTGGTTAACAAATTTAATATCTACTAAAGTAGGTTTTCTCTTCTGCCTGTTTACCTCTAATACAGCCATAGCACAGATTGTTCCTGATACTACACTACCTAACAACTCTCTTGTTACAGAGCAAGGTAATACTGGTCTCATTGAAGGAGGCACGATAAAGGGGAGCAACCTATTTCATAGCTTTGAACAATTTTCTATTCCTACAGGGGGAGCAGCATATTTTAATAACACTCAGAGCATTCAAAATATTATCAGTCGGGTAACAGGTTCATCTATCTCAAATATTGATGGTTTAATCAAAGCTAATGGTACAGCTAATCTATTTCTAGTCAATCCCAATGGAATTATCTTTGGTTCTAATGCCAGCTTAAACATTGGTGGTTCTTTTCTAGGAAGTACCGCTAGTAGCATTGATTTTGCTGATGGTACTCAGCTTAGTACGAATACTACCCAAAATCGACCATTATTAACTACAAGTGTACCTAGTGGGTTGCAATTCAGTAGCAATTCTGGTGGGATTAGTGTACAGGGTTTAGGGCATAATTTGGCTAGTCCTTCCTTTTCTTCACCTATTACAGCAGCAGGCGCTAGCTCTAATGGTTTGCGGGTATTACCAGGGAAAACTCTTGCTTTAATAGGAAATGGTGTTGACTTAGAAGGTGGCACTTTAACGGCTCCTGGAGGGCGAATTGAGCTAGGTAGTGTCAGTTCTGGTGTAGTTGATCTTACTCCTACTTCCAATAGCTGGACTCTAGGTTATAAAAATATACAAAATTTTCAAAATATTGCACTGTCCAAACAAGCATTAGTCGATGCTAGCGGTTTTGGAGACAGTGCAGTTCAGTTAAGAGGAAAGCAAATTTCTTTTACTCAAGGGGCGGTAGCGTTGATTCAAAATCAAGGCGATCAAGCTAGTAGTGGTATAAACTTGCAGAGTTCAGATTCAATTCAATTGAGTGGAACCTCTTTAAACGGAACAATTCCTAGTGGAGTTCAACTGGAAACTTTGAGCGGAAGTTTAGGTGATATTGTTTTATCAACTAAACATTTACAGCTTGACAATGGAGCAGCCATAAGTAGCAAAACATTTACACAAGCAGGTTCTAGTAACATACTTTTAAAGGCTTCTGAATCAATAGAAATAAAGGGGTTTTCTCTTTTTAATGCCAATAACAGTGCTTCTAGTGGTGTTGGTAGTTTCACTTTTAGTAGCGGAAGAAGTGGAAATATTATAGTTAACACAGGAGAGCTAACTATTTTAGATGGTGGCAACATAATATCTGCTACTTTCTCTCAAGGTAGAAGTGGAGATGTAGATATTAATGCAGCTCGCAATATTGAGCTACGTAATTTTAACCCTTTTCTTTTTCTACCCAGTCAAATTTCTGTTACAGCTTTTGATGCTGGAGATACAGGTAATATAACAATTACATCATCTAGACTTTTACTGAAGGATGGAGGCGCTATTAATTCTTCTACTTTTTCAAGTGGAAATGCTGGTGATATTACAATTTCAACAGACAAATCTATAAATCTTGAAACATCCACAAGTGTATTAAAAGAAAGTCCATTAGGTTTTTCTTCTAATATTGGAGCATTCGCAGTGATACCTCCTTTACAAATACAACAAACACTAAGCCCATTTTCAAATCTAACAGGAGATTCAGGAAAGATAGTAATAAATACTAAAAATTTATTTGCGTCTAACAGCTCAATTACTATCAACAATTTTGGCACTGGTTTAACCAGAGATTTAAACATTAATGCTAATAGTATTTCTTTAAAAAACAATTCTTCTATCACTGCTTCATCCGTTTTAGGAAATGGGGGAGACATTCTTTTGGGCGCAGAAAAGGTAGAGCTATCTAATAGTGCTGTTAGTGCTAATATTGACAGTTCGCAGGTAAATTTACTATTTCTTGGAGTGAATAGTCCGTTTGATTTTGATCTAGCTGGTGTTGGCAACGGCGGAAATGTTCAAATCGATGCAGACATATTAATTAGTGGACAAAATAGCCGCATCACAGCTGATGCATTTTCAGGTAAGGGTGGCAATATTCAAATCAATACTCAAGCCCTCTTTCGTTCTCCAGATAGTGTTATTACCGCTAGATCCAAACTGGGTATAGATGGTAGAGTAGAATTTAATACATTAGCTGTAAATCCCAGTAGCAGATTGGTTGATTTGCCAGTAGAGCTAACTGATATTAGTAACTTGATTGCACAAGGCTGTTCAGGAAGCACAGGTAACGTAGGAACAGGGACAAGTGAATTTATCATCACAGGACGCGGCGGATTACCACCACAACCAGGTGAACCAGTGGAAACTCAAGCAAGAGTAGTCAGGAATAATACACTAGAAGCCGTAAAAGGGCAGCGTTCAGCATTGGAAAATACTACGGTTATAACTCCCTCTAGTCGTAGCAAGTTAGTGGAAGCCCAAGGGTGGGTATTTGACGAGCAGGGAGAGATGATACTCACGGCTCAACCCCCTAACGCTACGCCTGATAATTCCAGTTTTACCCAAGCAAATTGCTATGCTCCGTAGATGGTATCTTGTTGGAAAAACACGCAGGCGTTGGACTCGCGGTGCATTGCTAATTCTTTTAGCCTTACTAACAATTTTTTGTGTCTTGGCTGTGGGTGAAAAGCAAGTATCAGCGAGGAAACAAACAGTAATTCCACCCTCATTTGTGATCTCTCAAAGTGATCAAGTAGCTGCAAGAGCCTCACAATTAGATAATCAAGGGCAGGAACTCTATGAAGCTGGAGAATTTACTGAAGCAATTAAACTTTGGCAACAGGCGGAGAAAGCTTATGTTCAAGCGGACGATGCTGACGGCGTTGCCAAAAATCGGATAAATATGGCTGAAGCATTGCAAGCATTAGGACTTCACCCAAGAGCCTGCGACACTTTACTACAAGCTTTCAATATTGCCGAGCTAGACTGCCAAAATGTAGTTCAGTCAAACGAAAATTATCAACAACTACAAAATTCTTTACTTAACAATTTTAAAAAATTACCAAATTCCCAGATTAAAGTAATTGGCTTACGTAGCTTTGGTAATGTCTTGCGAAAGCTCGATAATTTAGAACTGTCGCAACAAGTGCTGCAATTGAGCTTAAATGCAGCTAAAGCATTGCGATTGCCTGAAGACGAAAGCGCAGCCAAGCTCAGTATAGGCAACACATTTCAAGCTTTGGGGGACAGAACACGAGCAAGTCTTGACACACAAAGCAATATTGCATCAACCCCCTGGCGCTGTCTATATAGCCCAAGCCTGGGTCAACCCAGACAATTTTATCAACAGGCAGCTGATTATTATCAGCAGGCCGCAACCGAACCTATCTCGACAAGTATATGGGTTCAAGCACAAATTAATCGCCTAAATGTATTGCTAGAAACTAATGCTTTGTCAGAGGCACAAGGATTGTGGCCTCAAATCAAATCTAAACTTGACACAATACCAGCCAGTAGAGCAGCAGCCTACCTTCAACTAAAATTAGCTTCGGGTCTAACCTGTCTCAAGCAAGCTAACGTTGCCGATTCACCGTCATGGACAGAGATTGCTCAAACTTTCGCCACTACTGCACGTCTGGCGCATCGTTTCAGCGACCAGCGAACCGAATCTTATGCGACAGGCTTCCTGGGTGGCTTGTACGCACAAGTTCAAACACCACAAAACGCTCAAAACCTGGACTATGCTCAAAACCTAACACAGCAAGCGCTGACACTAGCTCAGGCAATTAAAGCGACGGATATTACCTATTTGTGGCAATGGCAATTAGGATACTTGAAACGAATTCAAGGGGATAACGAAGGAGCGATCTCTGCTTACACCCAAGCAGTAGATAGCTTGCACTCCATTCGCAGTGATTTATCTGCCGCCAGCCGGAATATCCAATTCTCTTTCACTGAAAGGGTGGAACCAGTTTATCGGCAGTTGGTTGATTTGTTGCTGCAATCTGACGGGGCTACCCAGAAAAATTTGAAACAAGCGCGTGATGTGGTTGAAGCACTCCAAGTGGCAGAACTGGAGAATTTGCTGCGGTGCAACTTGCAAATTGTATCACCAGTACCAATTGAACGGGGAGCAGATCCAACAGCAGCAGTTATCTATCCAATTATTTTAGATGACCGGATAGAAGTCATTTTCAGCTTATCAGATCAACCCTTACGGCACTACTCAACACCTTTATCCAAAGAGCAAAATTTTGAATACTTACTTGAAGCACTACGACAAAGCCTTGAACTCTCAGACAGTGAGTGGCCACAATTTCTAAAATTTTCGCAGCAGGTGTACAACTTGCTGATTAAACCTGTGGAGTCGGAGTTAGAGAAAAACGGCGTAAAAACGTTGGTATTTGTTTTAGATGGGGCCTTACGGCAGATTCCAATGGCAGCGCTGCACTCAGGCGAACATTATTTAATCGAAAAGTATGCACTGGCGGTAAGCCCTAGCCTTCAGCTACTACCGCCCAAATCTTTGCCAAATAATCAACTACAAGTCTTAGCAGCCGGAATTTCCCAAAAAATTCCAGGATTTAACGGCTCGGCATTACCTGAAGTGAAAGATGAACTGAAGCAAATATCTGAAGTTGCTGAAAGTGTAATTCTCAGTAATCAAGAATTTACTGGTCACGCCTTGGAAAGTGAAATTAACGAGCGTCCTTTCTCGGTCGTCCATCTGGCAACTCACGGTCAATTCAGTTCTAGCCCTGATCAGACGTACATTCGTGCCTGGGATAAGCGGATTAATATCAATGAGCTAAAAACATTACTCCAAAACAGAGCAGAAAGCCAACCGGATGCAATTGACTTACTTGTCCTCAGTGCTTGCGAGACAGCAGAGGGCGATAAACGGGCGGCTTTGGGATTGGCTGGGGTAGCGGTAAGGGTGGGGGTACGCACTACGCTGGCAACACTGTGGGAAGTGAACGATACTTCCACTGCCGAACTTATGGGTCAGTTTTACAAAACGTTATCCAATCAAGATAATTCTACAGTAAGCAAAGCTAAAGCACTTCAGAACGCCCAGTTAAAGCTTTTACGTAAGTATAAGTACCCTGCTAGTTGGGCATCCTATGTTTTAGTTGGCAACTGGCTGTGAGGATAATAAAATTTGATAGCCTTTCTGCGCCTGCTTGTGCCAATAAGTTGCGGCATCTGAGTTGCCGAGCGCCGCGTATACTTCGCCCAATCTGGCGGCGGCGACTGCTTGTCCTTCAATATCATTGCCAATCGCTGCCAAATCTACTGCTTTGAGGTAGTTACTCTCAGCTTGCCGCAACAATCGTACCTGTACAAAGAGATCGCCAAGCATTTGATAAATAGCAACTGTCTTAGTGTTTTTGCCGACTAACGTTTCTAGGAGTTCAGTCGCTTCTGTAGTCAACCCCTGCCCAACATAAACTTCGGCAATGGCTAAGGCTTTTGCCTCGTCATTTAAGTTTTGTCTAGCAATGCGTTCAACAGCTGTCCGCACCAAAGCCGCTCTCTTTTCATCAAGTAAGCTAAAAATTGTCTTCGCTGTTGCACCGTTATTAGCATTAACCACCATCAAATATCCTTCTCCTGCTCTCAAAGGTGGGTTGCCTGGATAAACAATAGATGTCGCGTTAACTTCACGCACCCAATGAACGCCTGGGCCGCTTACTTTGACAACATAGACCGTTGTACCCGGTACAGCAATCCAACGTAACGTTGGCTTGTTACCCAGTAGCCAAGTTTGTTTAGGAGTAATAATGTCGGGAATTCCACTAGCTAGCGGATCACGAGTGGGTGGAATTGGTCGAGTTCTCGTATATACTGGTTCATCTGGTGGCTGGCAACCGCTCTCAACACCCGCAGTCAGTCCAGCAGGCACTATCCACAAATTTTGGTTGGAGTCAGTGCATTGCACTATAGCTCTAGTCCCTTTTGTTGATTGAATTAAATCGCCCTGACACAGCACTGAACCAATCGCTGTTGGTTGATATTCCGACCAATTTTGACGCTTTAGTTGTAGCTTTCCTTGAATAGTAACAAGTCGCCCCACATGGACACAACTGTTAGTAGATACCTTGCTTGTCGTCTCTGCTACTACCTTTTTCTGATTTGCTATTCCTCCATCCGTTGTTATCAAAAGTAAACTGAAAAATATTGTTAATGGTATACGACTTTTCACTTCATCTCTCCAGAAGCAGCTTTTAACCTTTGTTGCCCTAGACGAATCCATTTGTCTTCTTCGGGAGTTCTAGGCAAATGGGTATATGCTAGACAGTTTTCCCAGTGCGACACCGCCTGTTTCTTTTCCCCCTGGCGCTCCAAAACTTGGGCGAGTAGACAGTAGGCAGCAGAGCGATCGCCTTCGAGTGCTATTGCTTGTTCTAATTCAACTTGCGCTTCTTCGACACGACCTTGCTCTAGACGCGCCCAACCAAGATTTTTGAAAAAACTGTACCTAGTTCGTGGCTCTTCATTTTTAGTTAGTGGAATACTAACTTGCAACAGGGCAACAGCCGCGCTATAGTTTCCATTTAAAATGTACAGGCGGGCTTGATTATTATAGGCATGAATTAGACCACCTTCAATTGCCAACTGGTATTGGGCTTGGGCTTGCTTGTAATTTTGCTGATCCTCGTATACTTCACCAAGGCTGTAGTGTGTTTCTGCTGTCCAGAGGTCAAGAAAATTAATTTTAAGCGCCCAGTTATAAACAAACTGTGCTTGTGGAAGATTCCCTGCTAACTGACTTTTTACACCATACCAATTAGCTAGCCAATACAGCCCGTACCAAGCGCCTAAAACTCCAATTCCCATTAGTAATGGTAGCCCAGACTTCATAAACTTCTTTAACTTAGACGAGCGAGGCGTGTTACCACTGAGCAAAGTAGTCGCTTTTGGTGAGTTTTGTCCAACTTCTTCCCATTGAGAACCGTTGGCTTGCGCTTGTTCACGCTCATGTTCGCTACTGAATTTCCAAATAGCCCTACTAAATAATGTTGGATTTACAACTGTTAGCCCTGAAGCGGATGCACTGCATCTTCGAGCAACGAGATCGCTTAACCTAGTGTTCACCTTACTTTTTGCTGACTGCGAGCGCTTCTGTCGTCTTTGTAGTCCTATGAGGATACCTAAAACATTTCTTTTAGTAACTTTTTCACCCAATGCTTCTGATAGCAAGTCCCATAAGTCTTGAGACATTCTCGTGTTGACATTTTTATCGGGGTCATTTCTAAGAACAATTTTTTTAAGGGGTTTTTTCAGCAAGCTTTGTTCAAGTATGTCCCTCTCGTTATTTGACAAGCCCTCCCCTTTGTATTCATAAACTGCCCTCTCAGCCAATTCCATGAGTCTGGAAATTTTGTTGTCACTCATCACTCCCCTCGACTTTCCCCAATTTGCCTCTCAGTATAGCTTTTGGCGAACGTATCGACTGAGGAATTGGATGTAATCGCTAAACTATACAAATCTAAACATTTGGAACTACTTAGTTTTCTAGAAGAGTTTTGGACTTAATTCGATGATTTTTAACGCCAGACATGAAACTTAGGCTCTTGTACTTTTTTTCTAAGATCAAATACTGATAAGTTGTTACTCTATTTAAATAGTGAAAGCCTTATCGGTATTCAGTAGTAGCTAAAAGGCTATCGACAAAAATTTGTGAACTACCGAGCTTTTATTAAAGAGGGTAATTGTGAACTACCGAGCTTTTCACTCATCTATAATTTAGTAATATAACGTTAGTTACTGTACGCACTCACTTCAGCATTTATATATTAATGATTTTGTGAACTACCGAGCTTTTATTAAAGGGGGTAGTTGTGAACTACCGAGCTTTTTGGAAGCATACAATAGTTATACAGAAAGGATTTCAATGTGAATCATCTCTTTACTAAAATTAGATATTGTAAAATTTCTCGTCAGAACTAAACCTAAAATTAATTTCTCCATTTACTAATTGTAATAGACAGTTTTTTTTAGGATTGACAAGCAAATAACTAAGCTTTAAGTTCTTTTTATGTCCAACACGCGAACAAACTGCTTACTCAAGAGGCATACCACTGACCCTTGATCATCAACTAGCCCTCGTTAGACTGGCAAACACCTTAGCGGAGTTTTTCTCTATGTCTTTAAAAACCTGTGACCGTATTCACCTAGATACCAAAACTCGAATCGCTGTGCGACGAAAAAGCGAGAATTTCTGTAAGCAACAAGCAATGACTTACGGACGCAGGAGTGTTTAAGTCTGCTACTACGGTTCTGTTCGACTCGATTTCTTGAGATTATTTTTTTGGGGTGTGTCTAGCTCATTAAAAAAAGATTCTAAAATTCGCTCTAACCCTTCGCTGTAGTCAATTTCTTCATCCAGACAGTATTGCTTGAAACGCCGTGCTAGCTGTTTTGGTACATGACCCCGGACTACATCATATTTTGGATCGTCTTTTTTACCCACAAAGCTCCATTTATCAATGTTCTCAGCGCTTATTGTCGCATTATTTGTATTAAACTTTGGTAATATCGCAAAGTTGGGATGGCGTAAAGTTGCGACTTTACGCTAAAATTTGAATATACAGATCATTCAATAGTCGCCCCAGAAAAAGCGCTTGCGGCATGACCACCTTTTGCTGCCCCTTTGAAGCTTTTAGGAGACCAAAAATAACAAGATTCTAAAGTTAGCTCGAAAAAATTAAAAATTGTCGTCGGGATAGAGGGCAATTCCAAGTACCGAAAGAAGCGTCAGAAGTCCACGAGCAAGTTTTCTTCTAAGCTTCTTAAGCCTTACCCCGACTAGGATGCCAATAAATAAACATTTGCATCCTAGCCGCATCGTAACATCTTGGAATGTGTAATGTCCTCTATCCTTCCCTACACAAAAAGGATGGAGAGTTTATGGTGTTGACTAAACAAGCATTACCCAGCGTAACCAAACAAGCCCGTACCAAGTGTGCTACTCAATTCAAGGGTACAGATAGCATCGGCTCGTATCTGCGCGAGATTGGTCGTGTACCACTGCTAACCCAGGAACAAGAAGTTCACTATGGCAGGCAGGTACAGCAAATGATATGCCTGCTGGAAGCTAAAGAGGCTTTGACAAAGAATCTATTCTACGAGCCAACGAGCGCTGAGTGGGCATTGCACGTTCGTTTAACTGAAATTGAGTTACACCAGATTTTACGCCAGGGGCAGCGAGCTAAACAAAAAATGGTTGAGGCGAATCTGCGCCTAGTAGTTTCCTTAGCAAAAAAATATCAGAAACGCGGCTTAGAAATTTTAGACTTAATCCAAGAGGGTAGCTTGGGTTTGCAGCGCGGAGCGGAAAAGTTTGATCCAACGCGCGGCTACAAGTTTTCGACCTACGCCTACTGGTGGATTACTCAGTCGATGACAAGGGCGCTCGCTACTCAGTCGCGCACAATTCGATTACCAATTCACATTACCGAAAAACTCAACAAAATAAAAAAAGTCCAACGACAGCTATCCCAGGAGCTAGGACGGATACCAAAAATTTCGGAATTAGCTCAAGCACTGGAGTTATCTTCTGACCAGGTAAAACAATACCTGATCTGGAAGCAAGAGACAATTTCTCTGAATTTAAAAGTAGGAGACGATAAAAATACTGAACTTGCAGAGCTACTGCAAGACACAAGCGCTCACCCATCGGATTTTGTCGTAGCGTCGTCTTTGCCAATAGAAGTAGAGCGCTTGATGGCAGAATTAACATCTAAGCAACAGGAGATTTTAACCCTGCGGTTCGGGCTAGGTAATGAATCGCCGTTGACACTAGCTAAAATTAGCGATCGCCTCAATCTCAGCCGTGAACGGATACGACAAATTGAACAAAAGGCTCTCAAAAAATTACGCCAAACACATCAAGAGTTACAACCTTCTTCTAACGAAGGGTGGAATCCTGATAGCACAGGGGATTACTCGGACTGCACAACCGATTATTCGATTGGTCATCAACAATTGACTTTGTTTGATATAGAAGCACTTTTAGCTAGTGCAACAGCTCCTTAAACCTGAAAAATAAGGTTCAACCATGTCTTATAGTTTCCATTTGCAATCATCAAACCAATTTACTTCCAGAGCTGCTGCTATTGCTAAGTTGGGTATCCGTAGTCGAACGACCTTAACTGACTACTGTAACTTACTAGGCATTCCACCAGGAGTGCACTACTTCACGGCAGAGGAATTTCAACAACTTCAAGAGCTTCGTTCTTGGTGTAAACGGGGGGGACGAAAAGGCGATTTCCTCAAAAATATCAAAGACAAAAGGGTGATCGCATCATGAACCCCATTCCGTCAAACCTTTGCTATGCAGATTTTTTGTTTCGCATCGTGCGGGATTGCCATTCCTCAAACACCTCTAAAAACTCTGATAGAGGCATACTCATACATAAACACTCGTCTTCATCGTTAAATACAAAATACAGTCCAGGTAAGTTTGGAAGCTGCTTGCGCTGTTTCAATCCGATTGACGGGAGTAATCACACATCAATTTTTGCTAACTCGCCACCAACTCCGCTTTTATCTGTTTGGCATAATGTCTTAGCGCTTCCCTCAGCACCTCCGATTCTGTTCGTCTGGTTATCTTGCAAACTTGCTCCAGATCGGCTAGATCCTCTTCCGTCAAATTTACGTTCTTCCTCTGTGCTGCCCATTTCTTGGTCATTACTAAACTTACCTCGGATATTTACTATTATACACTGCTTTAGTGTATGGTTGATGTATGTAGCAACTAAGCGCGTACTTAACATCAAGTATATCCAAACAAGGAGGAATTTAGTAAGTACCACAGTTATAGTAGCTAGCCTACAAACAACAAAGCATCTGCAATTGCAATTCAAGTACAAAGCACAAAGCACCCGCGCTAAACAGGTGCTTCAGTACCAAATTAATAACCTGCATAAACAGGTGTTCATTTCATTAACAGCACTATGAACATAGCACACTTCGGCTTAACTTGTCCAAGTAGATGGTATTACTCCCAAGCTTTTTTCTATATACAGAATTCACCTGAAGTTGATGAACTCGTACACTTAGTTAAAAAGTTCTCTGCAATAGAAATTGAGTATAGACCGTGTGACGACGATCTAAACGAGCTAATTGTTGGATTCTATAGTAATGACGAAGCTACTAATTTTTGTGAAGTATTAAAGTCTACTTACAACCCAAGGAAAACCGATGTTCTCTTGTGGCGAGGTAGTAGTCTAAATTCAATTTGGAGCGAGTGGGAAACACAAGTTCATACTAAACTGCATCGAAAACTAGGTGGGAAGAAGGAAGCTAAAACCCCACTAGGTAAAGTCGATTTACTTACTGATACCCATTTAATAGCAGTTAAAAGATTTTCAGCTTGGAGAACTGCTGTTGGCGAAGTCATAGTATTTGGAGAATACTTCCCCAAACATCAGAAACTTATTTATTTATTCGAGCGAGAGAAACCTAAAAAGTTAAACGTCATTACTGAAGCTTGCTCCAAACATGGGATAGAAGTTGAGTTCGAGATAGCTTGTGGATGGCGCTACGAAGAAGAACGGGAGGCAGCATAACGAAATGGCGACTACTTCATCCCGTCCTAAATCAGTCCTAGTTATTCTCCGTAGAATCTACTTGAATATTGTTGAAGGCAATCATTGTGCTGCGAAGTTGATTGACTACTTCAAGCACTGGCGCGCGTGGAAGATTAAGAACCATCGTACTGACTGGGTATATATGCCGCTAAAGCAAATCCATGAAGACCTGATGGGTGAGCATAGCCTTCACGTTATACGGGCAGCGATCGCATTACTTGACAAGATAGGGCTGATTAAGAAAAGGCGTAACCCTAATAATGAGCAGGACAAGACTTACCAGTACCAACTGAACGAAGACGTTCTGACTTCATTGCTCAAAAAAGAACAAGGGAAGCTCAAAAAAGAACGTTCGGAATTCAATGCTGAACAACATACACAAGATCAATTCATAGATATCATATCCACAGCAAACGTAGGCGTTGAACAAAAAACTGAAAGCCGGGGAGAAGAAGAGTTAACTCCAGAGGCTTCTGCCGTGAGCGCTCAGTCGAACGCTGAGGCTCACGCCGAAGTCCGAACGGTTAATGAAGCTGAAATGAGAGATTTGCAGGGAGATACTCTTGCAGCAAACTCTCTCCCGATTACAGAGATTACAAAAGAATCTAGTACCCCCCCCACAACTACATACAACGACCACGCTCAGTACAAGTCGCCAACGCCAACAGAAGATGAACTTTGTGAAGTCGAACGGCAACTCAGGGAGCTTCGCGTTAATGCGGCGGAATGCAAGGGTGTGATTAAGAAATACTGGGCGAATGTCCAGGGAGCGATCGCGTTGGTCAGAAATTTTAAGGGAGCAAATAAGCCAATAGCCGTGTTCATCAATGCTTGTCAGAAGGGTCTCAATGCCCCAACTGTAGAAGATACTAAGCGCCGCAGCGCGATTCCAGATGAACTGTTGCCACCAACGCATGAAGAGTCAGGAAGACTAGATGCGGCTAAAGAGCGCAGAGAGATTAGGGATTACTATTTCAGCACTGTAGAGGGAATTACGAAAGTCGTACTGACGGGCGGGCGACAGTTGCCCTGGTGGGAATTTTTAGAAGTAAGCAAGTGCTAATTAGTAATCAGTCAAACAATCAGTCAAAAATTTCGGATGACTACGTAGACCAAAATTTTTAGCAGGAGAATAGTATGGTACTTGCCGTTGAGCAACCAACTGTAGATATTAACTCTCAAATATCTGCATTGAAAACTCAAGAAGAACTGCTGCACAAAAGTTTAGATAATCTCAGGGGCGATCGCAAAACGGTAAAAGCCTATCGTGCCTGCGATAAAGACTTAGCTGATATTATGCGCCGTCGTAAAGCTTTAGAAGCTTTAGGGCAATTCGAGGTAGGTATGGGTGTGTACAAGCCTGGGACAACTCTTTCAGGCACAATTACCGAAATTAGAATCACACCAGGAGGACTGGGGGAAGTATGGGTTAGCTGGGATAGTGGTGTATCAATTCCCGAACAACCGATGAATATAAAGTTGGCGCTCGCGTGTGAACACAACTTCAGAGGTATTTGGCAAGCTGATGGGACTTTAATTGGATACTGTGATTGTGGAATTATGCGATCGCCAACTTGTGAGTTGTTAACTCACCATTTAGATAACTGCCGCCAAGTTAGATGTGACTATGCAGAAAAAGTAGTTGACGGTCAACCACAGAACTTTGTACAGGCAGTCGAGCGGATTGATAGACAGATTCAGTGGTTGGAAGAACATCTGTTGCAACAGTCCTCGAATGTAGGTGAAGTTTCAGCGCCAGATAAGTGCGAAAATACGCACATAGATAACGCAGCAACGGCTGGGGACCACAGCGTTGTAGCACCAGAAGTTTGGAATGGTAGCGAACAAGAACTTTTACTTTTGCCCACGCCAGAAATCCAAGAGAAGCTGATTGATACATCAACGGGTAATCATGACACTTGCCTTTTGTCTCTAGAAGACGATAAGGCGCACTCCTTTTCCAATTCTGAATTAGTTGAGTTAAAGGGCAGCGAGTATCTAGCCCTTGAATTTATAGCAATAGATGGCGGTACTCAGTCAAGGGCTTATCTTAATGACTCTACGGTTGATGAGTATGCTGAAGCGATGGATAACTCAACTGAGTTTCCACCAATTTTGGTTTTTTACGATGGCGAAAAATACTGGCTGGCTGATGGTTTTCACCGTGTTGCTGCTGCTAAAAAATTAGAGTGGGGAGAAATCGCTGCAATTATACGAAAGGGTACACGCCGTGATGCCGTCTTGTATTCTGTGGGAGCCAATGCGACTCACGGACTGCGGCGTACTAATGCAGATAAGCGACGATCTGTACTAACGCTGTTAGGAGATGAGGAGTGGAGTCAGTGGAGTAATAACCAAATCGCCAAACAGATAGGTGTAGCTGAAGGGCTAGTTAGAAAAATTAAAGAGGAGCTATCTTCGTACAATACGAAGATAGATTCAGGTTATGCTAAAAAGTGTGGTTCTACCCCAGATATTTTGGAGAGTGTACAAAAAAGGCTTGCCTCGCAATCTGATTTGTGTACTACTTCACGTAGTGGCAACGCTTATAGGATAAATACTAGCAATATCGGCAATAAGTCAAGCTTAAAGGGTAAAGTCAGGATCACTGATCAAGAATCTCAACCTCAGCCTGAAGATATTGTGAATGAGTCATTAGCTAAGATACAGGAAGTCACTTCATCTGTTGAATCAGTTACACAAACCACACCAGCTATTATTGCTGATGATGTCACAATCGGTTTGATTAGCAATGTTGAAATCCTATCTAATGAGCAGCTAATGCTAGTTTTGAAGACAGTTGAAACTGAACTTAGCAAGCGAAATCCGAGACTTGAGTAACATTAAATTATGACAATTTTAAGGTTTGTTTTTGGACTGCTGCTTCTATCTGGTTACTCAAGCCAGACCCTAATAGCTTCACAACCAGTTGAGATAGTCAAAGATTCAATTGTTCTACCGTTGCCACAAATTAATCACACTAAAAAGTCAGATCAAGAAGTAGCAACCTCACTCAAAAATAATGCAATGACAGTCCTCGACGACTATAAATGGAAAAAACGCTTGCTATTGGTGTTTGCTCCTAAAGAAGATGCTGCTTACCAGAAGCAGATACAGTTGTTTAAACAACAACAAGTAGGTTTGAATGAGCGGGATTTGCTCATTGTCCAACTGCTAGTAGAAGGTACAAGCCGGATAGATAGTCAACCTATTGACTCAGTATTAGCGGCACAAATTAGAGAGCGCTTTGAAGTGGAGCAACAGGATTTTCAAGTCATTCTAGTAGGTAAAGACGGGACGGCAAAGCGGCGCGATCTCTCTTTAGTTCCACCTGAAGTTATTTTTGGTGAAATTGATGCGATGCCGATGCGCCAACAAGAAATGCGTTCACGAAGTAACTAAGGTATTGACTTCAAAAAATAATGTCATCCTGGAGAAAGAATCTGGAGGTACAGGATGTCACAAATTCCTAAAGTAGTCGTCATTGGTGCTGGTTGGGCTGGCTTGGGAGCTAGTTATCACCTGGTTAAACAAGGCTACGACGTAACGCTTCTAGAAGCTGGTGCTTATCCTGGTGGCTTGGTAGCAGGCTGGAAAACAGCAGGCGGACGCTCCATAGAAGCAGGTATTCATGGGTTCTGGTATCCTTACAGCAATATTTTTAGCTTAGTAAAGGAATTAGGACTTAGCCCTTTTACTCCTTTCACTCGCTCTTCTCAATATTCTCCCTTCGGCTTAGAAGTTGAATCGCCGATTTTTCAGGACTTACCACAACTCCCCACGCCGCTAGGAACTTTTCTCTACACTCAGTTCAAGCGGTTGCCACTTATTGACCGCCTTTCTGCTCTCCCCTTGCTATATGCACTAATCGACTTTGATAATTCCGATGCAGCTTGGCGACGCTACGACGCAGTGACAGCCCGTGAACTGTTTAAAGATTTCGGAGTCAGTGCGCGGCTTTACCGTGATTCGTTTGAGCCGATGCTGCTAGTAGGCTTATTTGCTCCAGGGGAGCAGTGTTCAGCAGCCGCAGCTTTGGGAATGCTTTATTACTTTATTCTGGCTCATCAACCGAACTTCGATGTCGTTTGGTGTCGAGGCACAGTTGGAGAAATGATATTTCGCCCTTGGGTGGAACGTATTGAATCAAATGGCGGTAAGGTTTTTACTCAGCGAAGGGTCAGCGACTTAAAACTTGATAGCGCTGGTAAGGCAAGCGGTGTTGTTTGTGGTGATGAAGTTTTTGATGCAGACGCTGTTATCTTTGCAGTTGGGGTAAGCGGAATGCAGAAAATTGTCAGCAACAGCCCCAGTTTGCGGAGCCATCAACAATTCCAGAATATTAGTAATTTAGGGGCAGTGGATGTACTTGCAACTCGGCTATGGTTCGACCGCAAAATTACTATTCCTCATCCCTCCAATGCTTGCTTTGGCTTCAACCAAACTACAGGCTGGACATTTTTTGACCTAAATGCACTGCATGATGAGTACAAGAATGAAACCGGAACAGTGATTGAAGCAGACTTCTATCATGCTAGCCAATTTCTCTCACTAGGCGATCAGGAACTTGTACCGCTTGTTCAGCACGACTTAGCAACTTGTATTCCAGCTTTTAGGGAAGCTAAAGTAATCGATAGCAGCGTAATCCGCCTGCCACGTGCTGTAACTCATTTTGCGCCTGGAAGCTATCAATATATGCTCCCTGTGGGGACGAGCATCGAAAACGTCTTTATGAGTGGAGATTGGATTATTACTCGGCACGGTTCATGGTCGCAGGAGAAAGCATATGTCACTGGTTTAGAGGCAGCAAACCAAGTGGTTTCGCGCTTTGGGCGCGGTGCAAAAGCGCAAATTATCCCAGTTGAGACTGACGAACCTCATATTCAAGCTGCGCGGCAACTTAATCAAACAGTGCGTAGTTGGAGCAAAATACTACCAGATTTCTGGTTACCTTAACTTAATTTGCTAAAGGTAGCTTCAAGCCAATACTTCTCGGTTAAAACTAGCATTGGGTAAATTAAATGTTATCTCCTAAGATAGCCCCACATTCTCAATACCGCTTAGGACTAAAGTTTAGATTAATCGTATCTTGGGGACGGCTATTTTAAACTTTATTACACTTAAGCAGCAAACTAAATGCCAACTCAACTAATAAATTATGAACTATGCTTAGAACATGAAATTCCTCAGACAACTAGAGCGGATATTCAATTGCTACTGACTTGTAGTTTTGACAATTACCCCTCACGTAGCTACTATAAGCAACTTCCATATCAGCGACTTTTAGCTTGGTCAAATGATCACTTAGTCGCTCATCTCGGAATAGATTACCGAATGATGTCGCTGTCTGGAATACCGATATGTGTCGTCGGAGGCATTGATCTTTGTGTCCATTCTTTTTACCGTTCGCATGGCATAGGCTCAGAACTACTTAATCGCTTAGAGGCGTTTGCGCTCCGAAGTAATAGCGACTTCATCATCCTATTTGCAGACGATGACCGGATCTATGCCAAGCATGGATATCAACGCGCCGATAATCCTTGTCGGTGGTTGAAGATAAACGCGCATACTACTCTTGGGGTGGCGGAAGAACCGATTCCCGATGCCCTAATGTACAAACGTATTGGGGCAATTAATTGGCGCTCAGGGGTTCTTGATCTAATGGGTTATCTATACTAACTATTTGTTTACTGCCTAACATCGTTGTACTCTTTGCGGACTCGATTATTCAATCTTGTCACTTTCACTGCTACCTGCCGCGCCGAACTTGAGTCTGAGGTGTTAAACAGATATACACTTATTGATTCTGTAATCTTCTGAGCAGTCAAAATTGCCTATTGTCATTGATGCGGGTCAGGGTCAATTAGTTAAAATTCTAGTTAGTAATTAACCGAGAAGTATTGCGGCGATAGTAATAATCACAAGCGTGAGAGCAAGATAAGCAAATTTAGCTATCTGCGTTTTTATCGCAGATAGATTCTCATAGGCGTGAGAGCAAGATAGACAAATTTAGCTATCTGCGTTTTTATCGCAGATAGATTCGCATCAGTGTGAGAGCAAGCTCAACCTTAAAAAAGTATCAAACTCGCGGTAGTCACTACTCCAGGTTTGATGCTTTTTGTCTGAATATAGATTGGGAGCTTAACAATTAATTATTTATAGAAACTTAAATTAAAAAGATTTTAAAAGTTTTATTTTAAGATAGTTTTTGAAAAGTAACTCTGGTAACAGATAATTTCCGTACTAATTTTTTTTGTTTTGATTGGAAATGATTGATTTTAATTAAACAGTGTTGAACTTGTTTGAACAGGTTTGTTTGTTTTCTTGGATTGCTTTTTCTATAAGGTTTTTAGCTTAAAAAATAAATATTTTTAGGTATATTTTTATGATTATACTTGAAAACTATTTGCTAATGTTTTAGGATTTAGCAGTCAATAAATTTAAGTAGTTTGACAACTCTAATAGGTAATTGTCTATTAGAAAAAGATTGATTGAATAAACTTATTTTAGTTTTGACAACAAATCATGAAGGTTAAATTTTAGCGATGATTTGTTGCTCCTCAAAATTCAGCCCTCAGATAACTTGTATTACCTTGCGGAGATTAATTATGAGCAGAATCAGCTTGCAGCAACTCAAAAGTTTCTTACTTGCACCGACTCTATTTCTACTTCCTCTTCCTCTGCTTACTCCAAATCTGGCTGATGCTGCTGTTCAAATTAAGAACACTAACTACCAAATTCCCAACAATGCCTACTTTGTGTCACCGAATGGGAGAAATAATAATTCTGGTAAATCACCGCGATCACCACTGACGGTAGAAAGAGCGATCGCTATTGCACGACCAGGTTCAACAATAGTCTTTCGAGGTGGTGTTTATCGAGGTGTTGATGTCAAAATCACCAAAAAACTAACCCTACAAGCATATCCACACGAAGAGCCATTACTGAAAGGCAGCACCATAGTAAAAGGCTGGGTCGCTGATGGTCGCACCTGGCGGAAAGATGGCTGGAAATACTCGTTTCCTCAAAATATGAAGGATGTATACATTGACCGCAAGCACCCACTGGCAGGGCATCGGGATATGGTCTATGTTAACGGGAACTCTCTACGACAAGTAGGGCGTAGAGATAGAGTTAGCCCTGGCACATTTTACGTCGACGCTCGAAACAATAAGTTGTACATCGGGAGTAATCCAGCAGGTAAAACAGTAGAAGCCACAACGCGAGATGGAGCTTTTGATTTAACAACAAATCGCCGTTCTCATCCATCGGGTACAGTTATACGTGGTCTAGGGTTCGCCCACTATGCCGAAGATGCAGTTGGGTTACTGAAGACGAGTCATGTCACCCTAGATAACAATACCTTCGTGTGGAATGGATTACGAGGGGTTCATTTCCAGCAATCAAGTAATGGTGTTGTGCGAGGCAATACCTTCAGCTTTAACGGAATGCACGGGATTCGCGGTAGTTGGGCAAACTCAATGGTGTTAGAGGGCAATATGTTTTCCTACAACAACCAAGAGCATTTCCGAAAAGACTACACGGCGGCTGGAATCAAGGTGCTCCAGACTGACGGTCTGGTATCGCGCAATAATGTTTTTGAACACAACATCGGTAATGGACTGTGGTTTGACGCATCTTCTAGCAATGCCACAGTTAAAAACAACACCTTTCGCAATAACGAACAGATCGGGATTATGTTCGAGCTTTCACATAATGCGATCGCTAGTGGTAATCGCATTAGTGGCAGTCCGGCAGGAATCATGATTGCTGATTCTTCCAGTATCCAAGTTCACAACAATACTTTTTCTAGAAATAACAAGCACGTTGTAATCAAAGATTCAAAGCGTAGGAATAGAGATCGTGCTGAGATTCGGAGAGGCATTGCTTGGATTACGCGGAATAACACTGTTAGGAATAATCGAATGTCTCGCTAAAACCTAGTAAAGCACTAAAATCCTCTCATTCGAGAGCCAGCAGCTAGTGACTCTCTTCATCAAACACGAAAGCACAATCTCACGAAAGCACAATCTCACGAAAAGTTAACTTATTAGCCTCTGGGCGATCGCGTATCGCTACGGCAGAAAATCAACATTTTCCGATATCTTGCCGATTTAGCTGAATCTCTGCGCCTCGTTATCTGTTTCAAATTCAAAACGCACGGGGATAGAGAGTTTGGCTCGTGCCACCCGTGCTAACCAACAACACACTGGAAGAAATGTTGTATGGCTAATTCAACTAGCGTTATTTCAGGTCAAAACGAACTAAATTTAATTGAAATCTGCCAAAGAATGCTTGGCGCTCTATCTAAGACAGCATTAACCCAGATTGAAAAGCGGAGAGGAGATCGGGCATTTGCCGAACTGCTTTCTAGATATAACCGATGGATTTGGAAGCAAATCAACTCTATTTCCAGAGTAGATCCAGACGATGCCTACTCAGCAGCGCTTGAGGGATTCCAGAAAGCGATCGCGACATTTGACCTGACTTCGGGGAATGCGCTCGCGTCGTGGGCAAAACATTGTGTGCGAGGTGCATTGGCGGCTGTATTACGTAATCAGCAAGGGCAAGCAGCGAGGGTCGAAAAACTAAAGGCTACTACAACGCTAGTTCACGAGGACGAGCTGAGAGATCCTTATGAAGAAGAGCAGTTGCACCAATGTGTAGAAAAACTGCATCAAGCAAGTTCACTCCTGAGCGAAACCGCTCAACAAATAGTATTGAAGCGGAATGAGGGGATGAAGTTCAAGGCGATTGGCGCTGAACTAGGTAAATCTGCTGATGCTGTCCGAATGGCGTATAACCGGGCAATTACGGCTCTTGGCGGAATGTTAACTCAACAGCCTGAATCTGTTGTTATTACTCAGCCTGAATCTGTTGTTATTACTCACAAGCCGCCAACAGTGCTTCAAGAGGAGCAATTGCAATCAACGTTTCAAACACCAGAAAACAATTGGATGAAAAGTTTATGGGAGCGATGCAAGTTAAATGTTCGGTCTTTTGAGCGAGCGCCTATTTTAAGTAGAACTGTTCAGGGGAAACCTATGAGAAAACAGCTAAGTAGTTCAACTCGCACTTTCATCAATAAACCTAGAAACACAGTATTTACCAAGTTTCTCGATTCACCTGCTCTAAAATATATTTCCTGGCTCACTGTCGCCTTGCTGGTTTTGTACCGTGTACTGATGGGCGAGTGGCTCGTGTTACTTCTGTGTGGTGTGGGTGGCACTTTATTAGCGCTTTTTTGGCAGCACTATGGGGCAATATCGAAACGCCATCGGGGGCAATTGCTTTTTTGCTTATCTACTGTACTCTCGTGGTGTTCGTTCACCATACATTCGCCAGCTTATGCCTTATTTTTTGACACCCTAGAGAATGGTCTGACAAGTCTATTTGGCAGATTTGGCGTTACTGGAGTTGAAGCGATTCCAGGGTGGATTGGTGGGGTATTCCGCCTCCTGGGTATCGTCTTTCTAGCAATCCTGGCTGTGCGATTTGGGAGGTCGCGTGAAGATGACGATGAAGGTGCGCGTCAGACCGTCGGGAAAGTTGTCCAGATAATAGCTGGACTGTTGATCTTTGACTCTTTAATTGAGCTTTTCACTACCTAGTTTATTTTTTGAGCGGGGCAAAAAGAGCCTCAGTGACAAATGCCGATTCGTAACGAACCAATTATTCCAAATCGAGCTTTAGGCAGGCAGAAAAAGCTATTAGGTTTTTTCCCTTCCTACCTGACCCCAGGATTGTTAGGGGGACTCGTGGCAATGGCAATCGTTTCTGAAGCAACTGATGACAAAGTTAAGACAGTTTTGTCGGGTGGCACGGTAATTGCTATTTACTGGCTTTATGCCGGGAAGGGCGAGGAGTCAGCCTGGTCTAACTTTGGGACATTTATTCCAATTCCAATTTTTCATCTGCCTAATAAGCCGAACAAAGATACGTTACCGCCGAAGGTGAGCAATGTTTCATGAAGACGACAAACTATACAAGCCAGAAAACGCATTAGATTTAAGAATCACTGGTCTTGCAGATCACGGTAGTATTTCAGACTACCTGCCACTGCAAGCGACCTGTGAATTTGATGTATTTGGCGAGCGCGTTGGTTCAATAGTTGTCCAACATGGCTCGGCATCACGTATCTTTACATGGGGATGGGAAATTCTCGGCACTCATGTATATGATCTCGCCAAGAATTTGATTAGCCTTTATGACGCGCTGAGTGAAGGATTATTAAATATCCCCTATTACTTAGTTTGGGATATTCATATTGGGGGTGAAGCAACGAGCTGTGATCGCACACGACAACTGCTGCGCCTGATTGAAAATAATAACAATCCCGAAATTGACCAGTTGTTGGTTTCGGAATTGGGGCGAGCGCAACAACTGGCGCGAGCCGGACTTAGAGAGCCGAAGTTTGCCCGATTGTACGTTACTTATAAGCCAAAGTCGGATAAACAGGGGCGCAAGAACTCTGACAAGATTGAAGCCTTTGGTAAGGAAATTCATGAACTATGGGTCGGTCTGCGGGACTCGATTTCAAACAAAAAGACTCAAAACAAAATCATTGCTGTAGAAGACCAGTTTAAGACGGCATTTTTACGGGGTTATAGATCGACTTCTACATTGTTGACTGGCACATTCGGCGTATCGGTACGCCCAATGGGACATGACGAGATATGGACAAACTTACGTCATCGCTTTAGCGGCGAAGCGGCGGGAAAGTCACCAAACATCATCCGGTGCAAAATTGATCAGCGCGGTGTGCGCCTCTCTAGTGAAATCACTGGCGAAATGCACATTACTGGACATCTGATCAAAGACTATCCGATTAAGGCTGACCCAGAATGGGTGTATAGTAAGCGCTTTGACCCAGAATCAGGGGCAATTCGAGATCGCTATACAGGGATTTTAAGAGCTACTGGACAGTATAAGAGCCTCGCGCATGAATTCCATCAATGTCGTGCGATGTGGGATTTGCTGGCGGACGAATCTTGTAAGGATACAGAGTTCTGTATCCAGCTTACTCCCAGCGATACAAGAATTGCGCGAGAAGCTGCCTCAGAACTGTACCGTCAATCAGTTAAGCAGTTTGAATCAACAGCATCGAAAAAATATTATGATGCTGCTGCTGATGAAAACGCAAGACAAGCAAGAGAGGCGCTGCGCTCCTTACATTCGGGTGACTCGCCGATTCGAGTTGGCTTTTGTGTCCTGATTCACCGCAAAAGCATTGCCGAATTGGACATTGCCTGCCGTGACTTCACCACGCGCTGCCGATGGCTAGAGTTGGTGCGTGAATATGTCGTTACCCATCGACTTTGGTTACAGACGCTGCCCTGCAATGACGATCCATTATTGCAGTACAAAGTGTTCGGCTATGATGTCGCTAGGGTAAAGCGCACAGGCGCTCAGTTTGACCGTCGGATTTATTATGGCGTGCGTGACGCGATCTCATTTTTCCCGATTGCGCGTACCCTACCGAATGATGAGCATGGCATCGAGTTCATCGCCCCGGATAAGCAACCGTTTCGGGTAGATTTCTTCCATCCCACCAAAGAAAAGCATTGGTGGATCGTAGCAGCACACCGTAGCTCTAAATCAGTTTTGGCGAACAATATTGCGGATCATGCCTTGGCGATGGGGCAGCCTGTGACTTGGCTTGATTATCCTCCGGCTGATGGTAGCTCTACACTGCGAGATCGCTGTTTATATCTGGGTGGTACTCATATTGACATCCAGCTTGAGAGCTTTAACCTGATCCAGATTCCGGACTTTTCTGGGTTGCCTGAAAATATTCAACAAGACCGATTGAGATCACTTGTGGGGTACTGGATTGAACAGTTGATGATTTTAACAGGGCCGACTGGTCAAGATATTCAATTAGAACAAATTGCCCGCACGATTCTTGAGCTTTCAATCACAACCTACCTAGACGATCCATTAATTCAAAGCCGCTACGGTAATGCAATCCGCGAAGGTTTTGGCTCAAAGGCGTGGTTTTCTACGCCTACTCTCACAGATTTAGCGCGGTTCGTAACGCGCGAAAAACTAGAGTCAAGGTTAGCAAATTTAGGAGATCGCGTTCAAGAAGCACTTGACTTACTTCAGTTCAATTTGTCTCGAATTACCGATACGCGGACAACTATTGGTAAAGCGATTTCACTGCCTTCTACAGTTCGGATCGATAAACCGCTAACAGTATTCTCGTTGCGGAATATGAACGAGGGTCAGGAATCATTAGCATATTCCTTGGCAGCATATAGCTCGGCGATCCAAAAGTCCTTAAGTCACGAAATTAGCCATGTATTCATAGAAGAGGCGCAAAACCTGGTAACGCATACTGGGGTACTTAAGCTTGCGTCTAACCTGGCAACAAACGGAGGTAAGGATGGTGTCCGCTTGGGGCTAGTTACTAACAGCTTTACTAAGATTGCACAGTCCGCAGCTGGGGCTGATTTATTAGCGAATATTAACACCAAGTTTGTGGGCAGGATTGAGGCTGTTAGCGTTGAGCCATTGGCTGAATTTTTAGGTATTCCGCGTGAATTACTTGATAAGTGCGCTTCAGAGAGATTCTACATGAACCGCAAAGAGGGCTACTCAAATTGGCTAATCCAAGATTACAAAAAGCACACGATGGGTCGGTGGTATGCGCCTTGGGAATCAGTTGTCCTGAGTGCGTCCAATGCTAACGAGCGACATATTAAACAGTGGTTTTTTGACCGGATTCCTGATAAACACGAGGCTCTTGCTGCCTGCACTCGCTACTTCCGTGATTGCTGGCAAAGTGAGCAGGATCTCGTTATGCCACAATCTTTTGCTCAAGTTCAACAATTCATTTCAAAAAGTCCATGCTCCAAATAACATCACTTTGTTTGCTTTGGATATGCGGGTTAACGCCCACAGCCATCAGCCTACTGATGGTGATGGCGATGGCAGGAAAACCACAGCCATGTGAGCTACGCAATTGCGTACCTCAAACGTATGGCTGGGAACTGCTTGTGCTGCCTGTTGCTACAGCAAGTCCATTCATTTCAGGATTTTTTATTGCCAGGATGTCTGGGGATAGAAAAGAGCGCCACAAGAAGTCTATTGGAGGGGTAAATGAAGCTTAAACAAGCTGGAGTTAGCGTTTTTCTGAGCATTCAACTTCTAACACCTGCCCCCGCGCAAGCGGCATCGCTACCGCTAGCATTTCTAGATGGTGGTATTTTGAGTGAGCTTTTTAGTCTAGCCGCCCCTTTTCTCCAGGGATTAGCAACTGATTTACTTGATGGATTAAGTATTGGTGGCATCGACTTATCTAATTTTATTATGGATGTCGTTTTTAGCTCGGATGGAGTGCTGAGTGAAGGTGGGTTGAATCTTGGAGGACTACTGGGAGCAGCAGGAGACGCGCTAGACCCAGTGCTTGATGATCTTCCAGGCGGTCAACAAATTTACTCAATTCTCAGTGGGTTACTCAATGGTAGTATTAGCCTGCAATCTCTGCTCAAGGGCGGACTGCTTCAAAGCATCTTGAGTGAAATTCTCGGCTCTTTGCTTGGTGGAGAGCAGCCTGATGGCTCCAGTGGTGGCAGTCCATCATCTGGTAGATCTGGGGGGAATAGTCCTCTACCCGATGTAACGATTGGTAGTGGTGGGGTATCAGGCACAGGCTCTGTAACTTGTTTGTATGCGTCCACTTGCCGTCCTAACAGTAACCCTTACAAAACTATATTTAGCCGAGCTACTGGCGTACAGGGCTACCCAAACCCGAATGAAGTTCGCGGCAAAATCTATCAAGCAGCCACATCGGGAAAGATTTTAAGCGATGTTTATGCGCCAAACTCAAACGTTGGAGCGTATTATGCCGGAAATCAGAGCGATCGCGATATCAACCGTGCAACAACGGAAGCTTATCTAAGTAAGGCGGGTCAGGCGCAACAGAAACAGACTAGCAATACTGCTAAAGAGACGGTCAGGGCTGTTACCGATCTGGTTAAAAACTGTGCAGCAACAGCTAAGAGTTCCCAAGAATTAATTCGTTGCAATCTGCTGGTGGATAGCGTCGGCCCATCTTTTGACGCGGCACAACTATCTGTATTGATGAAAATGCAGCAAGATGGCCAATTTCAGAAACTGCAACTCGGTAACATCTCTGCGTCAGTAGATGCAGAGCGGCGGCAGCGAGACGTAGAAAATGCTGGCTTATCGATTAGCTCGATGAAAGCGATTTGGACAACTCCAACGAAGTGGTAATGCAGAAATTTGTTGAGAAGTGGAATGCCTTATCAGTTCATAAGCAAGTTGCTTCAATCCTGGTATTTTTCTTACTAAGTTATTCCTTGTATAGCTCTATTGTGACGGTGCTTGTAATGCCCACCATTAATCATTTACAGCAAGAGTCTCGCCATGATTCGTAACAGGTACAGTTTGAGCTATTTGATTAAGCATCAAATGGCAGAGATCGCCATTTTTGTGCGTCGAGTTCCACGCCGAAAGAATAAACCAATCCTTTTATTTGGATTAATCGTATTCTGCACAATAACATTTCTACTTACTCCCCAGAAAGCTGAGGCAATTGTATTTAACGATCTTGCTGAGTGGGGGCGTAATGCAGCTAAAAGAGTTGCTGAAAACCAACAACAGGTTGTTGAGCGATATTTTGGTCAATACAATCCAGCATTTGCTTATCTCTGCTACTGCTGCCAAGGATTTGCAATTTTTCCGCTAGCAATCAACTTTATGCGGTGGCTGAAAGAAGATGATGACTTAAAAATTTGGATCGAGCTAGTTGCTCCTGCTCTTGTTTTAATTGGACTATCCAACGGTGGATATATGCTTGGGCAAATCATCCTTGTCCTCTACAAAATTTTTGATGGAGTTATCAATACATTTGATAGCTATACAGACTTCTATCAAACCATTAAAGAAGGAAAAGCAAGAGCGCTAATTGGCCCAAGTCTATCGCCGTTATTCAAGCAGTGTGAAGCTTTAGTGGGGGCTGAACAAGCTGCTTGTTTTACGGATCTAGCTAAACAGGCTCAAAACATGGCTTTGGAGTACAAACAGGATTTTTTCAATGCATCTTGGTTACAGGACTGGCTCTCTAGTATAGATAAGTCAATCGGGGAGTGGCTTGACCCTAAAAAAAACATTGACGAAAAAGTCCGCACTACATTTTGGGCAATTACAGCCCCAGCTTGGGAAGGAATTTTGGCAGTTATTATGTCCAAAATTACAGAGGCGTGGCAAGCTTTATATGGAATTGCTTTTGTTTTTGCGGGGATCTCCGCACCATTGGCGGCAACTGCAAGTCTGTTTACTAGCAATACTTTCATAGCTTCTGCTTACGCTCTGTGGTTGACAGGGATGTTCACAATTTTCTTAGCAAGATTATTGCTGTACATTGGCTACGGATTAGCAAGCGATCTTGTGGTCAGTGCTGATGCCTCAACAGACACTCTTTGGTTTGGAGTGATCATGGCATTCTTTATCCCATTTTGTGTGTTTGCGATCGCCAAAGGTAGTGCTAGTGGGGTATGGGCAAGTCTGGTTGGCACAAGTTCCGCCATGATTGGTGCAGGCACAATGCTGATCGGGGCTGCTGGATCTGGGTCATCTTCTTCGGCTGCGGCGAGCAGGGTTTCAGTTCAAGGCTCGGCTCCACCTCAAAATAATTTTCAAGTCGAGACTAGATACTAAGCTTTGTTCGTTTTTGGGATTTGCTCTCTATCTTAAAATAGAGCGTTTTGAGCATTATGTTTCTCAAGCAACGAAAAAAGATCCCAAAAAACAAACCAGTTCTTCCTGAAGAACTGTCTGATGCTGCATATTTACCCCATGAAACTGATGTGTCTGTATCTGAGGATGCGGATAAAGATGATGTATCTGTATCAAGACGCATCCCAGTATTGCCGCCTCAGCTATCGTCTTATTTGGTGCGCTCAGGAATAGCGATCGCGATTCTACTGGTATTGCAGATTATGAATGTTCTGTCCAACTTATTTCTAGCAAACAAGCCAGTTCCTGATTTAGTGCAGCAAGATAATGGAGTCATGGCGCGTGTACGTCCACTCGATCACCGTGTGGATTCAGTCCCCGACCAGGTAATCAGCTTTTTAGAGGAGCGGCTGACTCGTTCTTATACCTGGAGTGGACTGCTGGTTAATCCCGATGATTCAACCCAATTGACTTATATTAGTGACCCTGGTGTATCTGTCACTACTACAAAAGGGGATAACGTTCTGATTCCGACAACGCTTTACAACGAGCAATTCATCTTTGACGAACCAATCCGCGAGTCAATGATTAAGGCAATTGCTCAAATGATTAAAGACGGAGGAGTGGACAAAAAAATCTTTGCTAATGACCCAGCACACCCATCTTTAGCTACGGTCTACCGCTTTATTCTGCGTGGCAAAATTCAATACCCCCAAGAAGTTAGTACCGGACGTTGGAAGGTGCGCGTTGCGGCAGATATTATCCTTTTTTCTCCTACTGAGACTTTAGGAGTTAAGCAAAAGCCAATAGCTGAATTTGTTCAAGATGTTTACGTTAGCAAAGCATCTCGTATTCCACAACTTTTTATTCATGACCAGAAACGACAGGACTTGGTGTGGTACGGGCGTAAAGATGGTTTAGTTGTTGATTCCATGCTGCCACCAGGCCCAGCACAGGAAGTTCCTGGGGTTCCCCGCAATTAATAAGCTATTGAAGGAGTAAAAATTTGTATGTCTACCAAAGAAGAACTATTAAGCAAGTTCGCATCGCAGACTGGGGCAGAAATCCCCGGTATTCAAACTAAACAGGATGATAACACCCAGATCAATATCAACACTGAAGCAACGGAACCGACAGAAACTACAACTACACAAGAGGACGAAGAATTATTTAAAGATTCCTATAGCGATCGCACCCTTGTTCCTCCTTGGCAAGATCCCAAATATAAGGGAGTAATTGTCACCTTGTGCGTTCTCCCTGCTGTATTGGCTGCGGCCTGGGTTTTTAAAGATGGTATTCCTAAGCCAAAGTTAAGTACAAAAGCCCCCAATCCCACTCGTGTTGCTCCTCCATCTGATCAAGATCAGCCCAAAGAGGCTACCGATGGTGAATGGGCGAGCTATGCTGCCACAAATGGAATGCGCCAGCAGTTTGCTAGTGCAGCAGAAAGTGAAAATTCAGATGCTTTAAAGAAATTCCAAGATCAAGCTAATGCCCGAAATAAAGCTCAAGGTAGCTCGGCAACAGTCAAACCCAATACTCGGATAGTCCGGTCTGTGCCAACGGAACGCACAAATGTTTCGACAAATAATGTTCCGCCCTACCGAAGTGTGAGCCGCTCATACACTCCACCAGCACCGATTAGAACGGCACATACCAATATTCCTAGAGATTATCTCCCCGACTACTCAACTGTGAGCCGCTCATACACTCCGCCAGTTCAAGAACCTTCGTTCCGCAATGTCGCTCCAGCCGTCCGTGCGCTCAATTCGCCTGCGAGGTCAAAGCCATCTGTTGTTGCTACAAAGAACTCTCAGAGTATAGTCGAGTCGCAGCAACAACAAAACTCGCCTCAAGAACGGATTGCCGCCATGATTGCAGCAACATCTACGTTTCAAGGTAGTAATGAACCAGCAACAGTTGCGTCTGCGGCTATTCCTCCTACTAGCGCAGCTATTGTTAATAGTGCTAGTACAGCACGACCAAGCGCGTTACAAGCCGTATATTCCCCAGATCCCTTATCTCATTTACCCTCTGAAGCTGCTGTTATTGATGGTCAGCCTCAAACACTGATTAATCGTAGTCTGTCAGCTAAAGGGATGCTGCTAACGAGTATTGCATTTACTTCTGGAGATTATGCCTCATTAGCCGACCAACCCGTAGAAATAGAACTAAAAGAAGCGTTAGGAGATATCCCCGCAGGCGCTCGAATTGTCGCCGTCGTTGAAGCACATCAAAGCAACCGTTTAAGAAATAGTAAGTCTGAGGTTGTACGTCTCAACCCAATTGCGCTCATAGTTGGCGATATGGAGATGCCTCTGCCGGATGGGGCAATCATGTTATCCGGTAAGAATAATGCACCATTAATTGCCAAAAGGGGGGGCAGTGACTTTCTCCGGTTTGTTGGTGGGTTAGCTGGCACAGTTGCAGGCGGCGCTGGAGCGACCAACTTTGGGGCTTTTCAAAATGTTCAGATTGGTAATTCAAGCTATTTCAAATCAATCGGTGCAAACATAGCAACAAATATAGTTAGCAATGCTGCCCAAGAGCTTCAGCAAGCAGGAGAAGGCGACTCAATCCTGATCCTCAAAGCAGGTAGTTCCATTACGATTTCGGTACATAAGCCGATTACTCTACCTCTACTTAGCAACCTCCCTGACACACAACAACCTGTTGTCCAACAGTTAGAGCCTGAACTAAACCCAGAATCAGTATCTCAGGTGTTGACTGATGCTGAGGCGATTGCGAGCGCTCTCCATCAACAATCAGATTTCAAAGGTGTTCAGGAAGATGCAACTCAAAATTAAGGCATTTTCACTATCTATTGTCATGGTAGCCGTATCACTTTCTCCTGCATGGGCTGATCGTGTTCTGCGGGTTTCATCTGGTGCAGCTCTTGATGGCAATGTCCCAATAAAAGTTCATGTTGAAGGCGGTGGCGTGTTACTTGACTTTGCCCCTACAGGTGAACGGATTACAAAAATTTCTCTTGATGACCCCAGCCGCATAGTGGTTGATCATTGCCTTGTCACTAAATGCTGTAGCGATCGCCCTAGTCCAATTATCCGGCTGTTTCGCTCAACTGGGATTAACTTTCAAGATATCCCTACTGCTAAGGTTACTATGCTTTCAGTGGAAACGATTGATTCGCAGGGAAATTACCATTCCTATCCGTTTCCGGTAACGATAGGGATGGGGCGTAGCCTGATTAGCAAGATTCTGGTTGGGGATGAGGAGAGCGATAATCTCTTCAATAACAGTACATTGACGCGCAATACAGCAGCGCCTACCACTGTTGCCCTCGGAGTAGCAGAGGCTGAATCCAAATCTTTCTTAATTGACCCTCAACTAAAAGGGCGTATCCGTAACTATCTTGCTCTCATTGAAAGTGGTATGAGTAGCAAGAAAGCTGCTGAAAAAGCCGGAATTTCTGCTGATTTAGTTGCTCGATTAGTGCAACTTGGACAAGCTAAAGTTTGGGAGGCTAAAGCTAAACAGCCAAGGGTTGCCTTACGCCCAAATTCTCCAGCTGTTAATCCTAATCCTCGTGTAACTGTACGATCCAAAAACACAACTCAAAATGTCCGCAAGTCGAGTCCTGCTCAAGCCAAGCAGACTGCAAGGAGTGTGCCTAATCCTATTGCCCCTGCAACTGTGCGACCTAAGAACAAAACTCAAAATGTGCTTGAGTCAAGGACTGCGATCGCCAAGCAACCTTCAAGGAGTGTGCCTTTACCCAAGTCTTCAGTTGTAGCGAGGCGATTGCCAACTTACAAACCTTCTAAAAATCATCTCCAAGCCAATGCTCTAGTAAAGGGACTAATAATTGCCAAACGGCAGAAAAGTATTAGCAATGCTATTGCCGCCAAGGTGCAGGATGTGATTGATAACCTTCGCGCTGGGAAAGATATTGCTACTGCTGCTAAACGTTCAGGGGTACGCATAGACAAGATTAACGAATTGCTTACTCTTGCAGGGAGATGAGCTTGTGCGAAGTATCTATGCAACATTCACTGCTCTCTTCATCGGTATAGCTGCTCTACCCTTTGTAACGAGAGCGCAGGAGTCGTTGGTAGGCGTTACTGGTGATGATGTTCCAACGGATTATGGTTCAGGCTCAAATACATTTTCCTTTAGTGATATGGAGCCAATCCAAACATGGGGTTCTTTATCTGCTGCTGGATGGGGAACGATTGCCTGGACTCCTGGAACTCCCCCTGACCAACTATTTACGGTTGGGATGTTTCAGGATTCTTTTGGGTTTCAAAATTTATCACTTAATCAAATCAGCGATCTAACTGGTCAGCCTGTTACTGATACTCCACTGTCAGATTTTGGTCCAGTCCAAAATTTGACAGTTGATCAGCTTGTATCACTGATTCCTGGATTGGGGCAATTACCTGTGTCAATGTCTCCCCCAATTGCAGCGCTGGCTCAACAGCAAGGCGTTGATACTGCGGGTGGCTCTATTCTAATTGAGGATCTCGCGCCCCTTATCCAAGGAGATATTGGTCAACTCGGCAGCGCTCTAGCGAAATATGCGATCGCTCACATACCTGGTTTGGGGGATATAGCATTACAGCAGCTGCCTAATTGGGCGAATGCTCAGATTGCGGAAATTCCTGGATTATCAAACATCCCTCTGATTAATCCGTTTTCGCTGAAAGATTATTTTGTTGAGTTTGATATTCCATTTGGAATGTCGCCATGCAAACTAGGTCAAGAGTGTCGAGAGTTTGACATTGATAACACAGCGTCAGGTAATTTTGACAACTTAAGTATCTCTTGCGTTGGTGGCCCATGCTCTCACCTGGAAGTGACACGCTGGGGAAATGACACTAAGAAAATTCGCTGGATTAGTAAAGAACAAAAAGTGCCAGGGGGCAATGGCTTTCTCTGCAAAGAGGAACCAACGGGGCGCTTCCCCTTCGGTAAAAATCCGAAGGTCGTTCTTGAAGACATCAACGAGGAGACTGGTAAGGTTAAGTTTGCGCTGTATTTCAGTATAAGCGGCCCCTTTGGTGCAGAATCAGCACATTGCTTCGGCCCGTTTCCAATGCCGTTCTGGGGTGAACGCCAAGAGGGACAGTTGATCCTATTTGGGCCAGATAAACCAGTTAAAAAAACCTAGGGCGGCAAAGTTAACTGGAGAAGTTGCTGCTCTAAAGAGGCTAAATAAATAGCGGGAGAGCGGCGGAAGTGTCGCTGTTGAACACGCTTGTCTTGATGCTGTTGTAGTTGAACCCGTAAGATC
>JAHHHE010000020.1 GCA_019359535.1 Gloeocapsa sp. UFS-A4-WI-NPMV-4B04 | reverse complement strand
GCTTGAGGCTTTTTTCCAAATACTCTGCTGTCTCGGTTATCTCCAGTTTTAGTCGTCTTGCCATTGGGGGTAGCTCCCTTGCTGTTCTCCCCCCTATTCTGCTCCTTTTCATTTCACATTGGTATTACATAATAAAAGTATGAATCGAGGAGATTTAGAATGTAATGCCCTAGTTGTGGCTCAACTCACATCCGTAAGAACGGCAAAAAAAGAAGTCAATACGCATCGTATCTGTGTCGATTGTAGACGGCAGTTTATAAATAATTAGTTAATAGGCAATGCTCACCTACTTTAATATCTAATTATCTTAACTAAAACGGGCATTATTACCTGACATTTTGTAAGCTGTTAACTTTTTTATCAAACATATCTAGAAAAATACTCAATACAGTCCGCTTTCGTACCTTTATATTGCAATTAACACTCATTCCAGATTGTAAAGGAAGTTGCCTACCGTTAGTCAGTAGTGATTGACTCTCTAACTGAATTTTGGCTGGAAAAGCATAAAAAGGACGTTCTTGAGTGGGAGCTAAAGCGTCAGAACCAATCGCCACCAATTTACCCTTAATACTACCAAATTCACTTTCTGGGAACGATTCAATTTTGACATCTGTTGCCATTCCTGGCTGCACAAATCCAATATCTCTATTAGTGATATACACAGATGCAACTAAATTCTCATTTGGTACAACTCTCAAAATTGGTTCACTAGAATTAGCAACAAATCCCTGTGACTTCGCTTGTAAATCAAAGACAACTCCATTTACAGGCGATCGCAGTTCTTGATACTGAAGAGCTAGTTTTGCTTTACTAAGTTGACCATCTATTTCATTAATCTTCTTCTTGTTCTCTAGCCTAAATCGCACAAGATCAACATCTATTTCAGCAATCTTTTTTTGGTTATCTGCAATTTTAGTAAAGATATCTTTTGCTGATAAAGAAATTGTATTTTGCAACTGCTCTCTTGCCTGAGATATTTGCACAAGAATGCGCTGTTGTTCGCCTGTTAGCCGCTCTACTTCGGCTTGGCGTGTCAAAACTTCTTGCTGTTGGCGTTGGTATTGCAGCTGAGATATTGCCCCTTCTTTTGCCACTGGCTCAATTCTATCGAGAATTTGTTGATTGAGTCCTACTACCTTGTTTGCAGTTATTAATTGTACTTGTGTTTGACTAAGTTGTTTCTCTAACTCTCTAATTCTTAATTGAGCATCTGTCACACGAGATTGATATTCTGCCCGTGCATTTGTTAATAGTTGTTGTTGAGTAGAATTGAACTCTCCGCCTGTGCGCTGATTAACATTTAAACCATTAACTTGAGCCTTATAAAATTCATTTTCAGCAATTAAAGCGGCGCGTAAACGAGTGAGTGATCCTAAGTCTCCATCATCCCCGCTAATGCCACTAACTGCTGTTGTGTAAAATTGATTTTCCCTTAGTAATGAGTTTCTTAATTTTGTTAAAGATTCTAAGTCAGCTTCTGGTGCAGTTGGGTCAAAAGTCACTAAAAGTTCACCTTTTTTAACTACTTGACCATCTTGAACGTGAATTTCGCGCACAACGCCCCCAGTTGGCGCTTTAATTTCCTTGACTGAACCTTGAGGTTCTAATTTTCCCGTTGCTGGTACTGCTTCTTCAATTTTGGCAATAGCAGCCCAAGCTAAAGCAGAAGTTGTCACAGCAACAAGTAGCCAAACAACTACTCGTGACCAAACTGCTGGCTGTTCTAAAATTACTGGTTGGTCAAATGCTGTTTCAGATTTCATAGTTGTGACTCTTGTTGTTGATAAAGGCAGTAATAACGTCCTTTCATATCCATTAATTCGCTATGTTTGCCTTTTTCTACAATTGAACCTTGTTCCATTACTAGGATTAGATCCGAATTTTTCACTGTAGAGAGACGATGGGTAATAAAGAAGACAGTTCGACCTTGAAAAGCCTCATTTAAGTTATTACACACTTGGCGCTCAGAATTATAATCTAAGGCGCTAGTAGCTTCATCTAAAATTAGCAACTTTGGGTTTTGCAAGACGGTACGAGCGATCGCAATTCGCTGTCTCTGTCCACCCGACAAGGAGGAACCACGCTCTCCCACTACAGTGTTATAACCATTAGGCAAAGACATAATAAAATCATGCGCTACCGCAATTTTCGCCGCCTCAATAATTTCCTCAGAAGTAGCATCAGGATTCGTCAAAGCAATATTTTCCTGAACTGTGCCATTAAATAGTAGTGTATCTTGAAGTACAACTCCAATTTGACGACGCAGCGAATAAAGTTCTACTTTGCTGATGTCATAATCATCAATTTGAATCCGCCCTGTTTTCGGTTCATACAGCCGTTGCAATAATTTTGCTAAGGTACTTTTGCCAGAACCACTTTGACCTACAACACCAACAAATGCACCAGCAGGAATTTCTAAATTGATATTAACTAACTGTAAAGTTCCACTCGGATTAAAACTAAACGAAACTCCGTCATATTTCACCTCGCCTTTAATATCAGGCATAGGAATATTATCGCGGTTTGCTTCGTCTACTTCTTGAGGCGCATCAAGAACATCTCCAAGTCGTTCAATTGATAAAGCTGTTTCTTGGAAGTTCTGCCATAGCTGAATCAGTCGTAATAGCGGACTTGTCACATAACTAGCAATAATGCGGAAAGCAATTAATTGTCCTAATGTCAACTCATTTGCTAAAACAAGATGTGCGCCTACCCACAGCAGAAGTAGTCCCGAAAATTTATTTAAGAAGCCGCTAATTGAGCTAGCAGTGGTAAATGTTAAAACATTTTTAAACCCATCGTTAATATATCGAGCATATTTTTCTTGCCACTTCCAGCGCGATTTTAGCTCAATATTTTGGGCTTTAACTGTTTGAATTCCCGAAAGAACTTCAACTAAATAAGATTGGGTATCAGCATAGCGTTCAGCTTTTTTTTGTAGCTGACGACGCACAATAGGAGACACAAAAATAGTTAATAAAGCAAATAAAGGTATTGTTGCTAAAGCCACAAGTGTTAACAGCCAACTGTAAAACACCATGACTGCAATATAAATTACTGAAAATACTGCATCTAAAACTACTGTTAGGGCAGTACCTGTGAGAAATTGTCTAATATTTTCTAATTCATTAATTCGACCTGCTAATTCCCCAATTCTACGATTATCGAAATAGTTTAGTGGTAGGCGCAGTAAATGATCGATTACTTCTGAACCGAGACTGACATCAATGCGGTTTGTAGTATCAACAAATAAATAAGTCCGCAGACTGGTTAGAAGTGCCTCAAATACAGCTACTCCTAGTAAGAAAATACCTAAAACATCTAAAGTATCAAGGCTGCGCTGTACCAGTACCTTATCAATAATTACTTGAGTAATAATTGGGTTAGCTAAACCAAAAAGCTGGACAAATAATGAAGCGACTAATACTTCTATTAAAACTTTGCGATATCTATAAATTGATGGCAAAAACCACCGCAAACTGAATTTTTCTTGAAACCTGTTAAGCGAAGGCTGTAACAATAATACCTGACCTTCTTTTCCCCAAGCTTCAGCAAAATCAGCTGGCTTTTTGCGCCGAATACCCTGTTCTGGGATTGCAATTACTAATTCTTGTTCAGTAATGCTGTAAAGTATGGCAAAGCTATCTAAATAGCGAATAAGCGCGGGGGCTTTGAGGCGGTTAACAGATGCTGCGGGTACTTGAATTAATTGAGCGCGTAAACCCATCATTTCCGCGATCGCACCGCAAGCTTGCAGAGATATAGTTTCCGTCGTTTTGACTTGATTCTGCAATACTTTACGAATTAAATCGCGCCGAAACGTCACACCAAATTGCTGACTCAACATTTGAAAGCAAGCCATCGGCGCATCAATTGGCCCTCTTCCACGCACAAAAGGATATTTTGGTCGTGCAGCATATGGATCTGGCGGCGCGTCTGGCGGATGATCGGGAGCATAGGGAATTTCAGCAGGATAAATACCGTTTCCCGTTGCTTGTACAGGAGAGGAAAACCCGTTACCTGATGTGTGCGGTAAAGCTTCCTCCAAGTTGGGGTATGTCTCCCCAATTAATTTATCGTTTTGAGTTTTGACTTCTAAATTGACATTCAGACCGAGTAACCGCGCTTCTCGTGTTCCTTCAATTCGTAATGCTTGGTGAAAGTTATTCGGAGATAAACGACTTCCTACTGGTAAGTCAGTAATAGATCCACTACTTAATAGCCAAACCCGATTTGGATCTAAGTGAGCAACCGCCTGTTTTCCCTTTGGCAAATTCACAACAACAGCATCTTGCCAAGCAGAAATCGCTAACTCTTTAAGATTTGCAGTTACATCGGCGCGTCGCTGAAGTTCAACACTCAACAGTTCAAATACTTCACTTAACGTACAACCATTGCGAAAAGTATCACCGAACGTTGGTTCTGTTGCGATCAAGCCTAAAAAGTCTTCGCCTGGTAAGGTAATGCAAATGACTTCCGTAGATGCGATCGCTATTTCACAAGGTATTCCCCGCACTAATCCGCAAGCACCCAGAATTCTGCCTGAACCAGCTAGGTCTAAGCTTACAGGCAATTGTGTACGCTGGTCGTAGCCCAACAACCGAGCTTGTCCTTGATAAATAATTCCAATGTAAGCTGGTATTTTCTCTCGTACCAGGATTGGCTGACCAATGCGATAGCGCACAAGTTGGCATTTTGCCGCCACTGCTTGCAAAGCCTCCGTTCCCAGCTGGTCAAACGGGGCAGTTTCAGCCAAAAAATTTAGAATTGGTAACTGAGAAATGCTTTGAGTCATAGGTCAGAAGCTTATACTTACACAGTTATTAGATATGTCGTTATATTTAGTAGGTTGCCCAAATAAACCAGTAAATCTTTCATCAACTGCGATCAGTTACTAAGTTGTTTCAGCTTTAACTGGAACAACTTGCAATAGATTAACTTGTTGAATTTGCTCTTGCAGCCAGGTTTCAAACAGTTCATCCAACAAGCGACGACGCATTGATTGATCTAGCTGTGCTGGCAATAACTTTTCTAGCCGGATAATTACAAACCATTCTGCAAGCGGACGCGGCGACCAAAGTTGACCAGGTTTGCTGACCGATAATAGTTTGCCAATAGCTGGATGTGGCTGACTCAGAGGTACTGGTCCTAATAAACCGCCTGTCTGAGCTTCTGCACCTTGAGAATGTTCGCGGGCTAACTCAGTGAAAGACTGTTCTCCTTCTTGAATGCGAAAGTAAAGTTCTTGAGCAAGTCCTATGTCCTTGGTACGTAGCAGGGAATAGACCACTTGATCTAAACTCGTTTTGCGAGTCATAAAATAAGAGTCTACCTTACGTCCCCAAGTGGCAGTTTTAAACTTTTCTACTAGCACAGGTCGCATTGCTAAGTCTTGCATTTGTTCTAGGGTCATGCCCTGTTTTTGCAGCCAAGCTTCGCGTGCTTGTGGTGATGTAAGTTGCTGCTGCGCAACAAATTCCTTGATAGCTGTCTTTTTTTCCTCCTCTGTATAGGCAATGTCTGCGATCGCTTGATCTAAAATGATGTTTCGCACCAATTGAGGCATTAATTGATAACGACTCAACAACGGCAGAACCTCATGATCCTGAATTACCTTGTTACCAACTTGCAAAATTTGTGTAGCCATAACAGAATTTTGCCATTATTTTTTGCATAAAAAAGTTATCTATTGTTATATCTTCATAGTGTTAATAACTGTTTACCTGATTTCAAAGCTTTACTTTAGATTTCAGAACTTAAACAATCAGCCTTACTTACTCTACAGTCTGTTTCAGCTACTTTTCGGAAAGCAAATGCGATTTTAGCTTTGATCACAAATATGGGGCAACCTCGATTAGATTACCCCAACGTGGATTAAACTCTGATTCTAGGCTGATCTCAGTATCTAGTTTCTAGAACGCGAAGATATCGCTATTAGTCATAGCAAGATTAGTAGATAGGTTTGCAAACTGTACTTGAGAAGTCGCCCCAGTACCATCCTCATCAAAGAACAAAGCACCAGTGTTTTTATTATAGATAACGCGATCGCTATTATCGGTTGCTGCTGAACCAATTGTAAATTGAGCCGCCGTAATGACAGCACCCGCAGTTAGTCCACCAAACTCAGTAGAGACACGGATAGTATCGTCAGCAACTACGAAGTCGGTAATGGTATCAATTCCTGTATACACATCGCTAGAAAAGACAAAATTATCAGATCCCGCACCACCTGTAAGCGTGTCATTGTCATAGCCACCATACAGATTATCGTTGCCACTGCCGCCTGTTAGAATATCGTTACCATCGTCACCATATAGATTATCGTTACCACTGCCACCTGTTATAACATCGCTACCGTAGCTGCCTTCCAATGTGTCATTGCCATCCCCACCATACAAAATGTCATCTCCATCAATACCAGCAGTAAATGACAAACTACCTTGTAAGCTGTCATTGCCTGCACCACCTTGTAGGGTATCGTTGCCTAAACCACCTTGTAGGGTGTCATTGCCTGCGCCACCATCTAGATAGTCGTCACTCGCTTCATAGTATCCGTAACGTCTGCTACTATAGCCTGCTATATAATCGAAGCCGTCCCCGCCATACAAGAAGTTGTTATTGTCACTACCAAAAATACGGTTATCTAGGCTGTTGCCAGTAGCTGTGGTAGCGCTACCTGCGAGGGATATATTCTCTATATTGGCGTTTTCCTTCAGTGTATAGTTGAAGGAAGAATTGACTGTATCAATGCCTTCATTTATCTTCTCAGTGATGGTGTCACTGTTGCTGTCAACAAAATACAAATCATTGCCAGTACCACCGATTAGCTTGTCACTGCCCAATCCACCATCTAGCTCATCGTTGCCAGTACCACCAACTAGAGTGTCATTACCCAATCCACCTTCTAAGCCATCATTGCCCGCTTCCCCGTACAACTTATCGTTACCGCCGCCGCCCAAGATACCAAAATAGTCAGCACCAGCAGAATATGGATCACGATAATAATTGTCGCCGTCACCACCGTAAATGATGTTATCTAGGTCATTACCATAACCAAGAATAGCGCTACCTTGAAGTGTCAGGTTCTCTACGTTGTCTGCCAAGGTATAGGAGTCAACAGAAGACAGGACAGTATCTATTCCAGAATTGACGGACTCAATAACAATGCTTCTAGAATAGCTATAACCATCAACTATCGTTGGAGTAATGATAAAAGTGTCGTTACCTGTTCCCCCAATTAGGGTGTCGTAACCTGTACCACCGTCGAGAGTATCATTCCCCGCCCCACTATCTAGCTTGTCGCTACCAATACCGCCACGCAGATAGTCAAAGCCATCCCCACCAAACAAAATATCATTGCCTGCTTCACCGACTAAGGTGTCATTACCTGCGTCACCATATAAGTTATCATTTCCATCTTGACCATACAAGAAGTCGTTACCAGTACCACCAGTGAGCGTATCCTTGCCACCATGACCATACAAAGTGTCATTACCAGCATCACCTGACAAGCTATCAGCACCTGTCCCACCTTCTAGTTGGTCGTTACCAGCGTTGCCAAACAGTGTGTCGTTACCAGATGGACTATCAAGAGTGCCACCTTTAGCCCAACCATAGATAATGTCATCGCCTATAGTCCCAGTTTTGGTGTCAGCGCCTGTTGTACCGTAGATAGTTGCCATTTGAGTTTCTCCTATTTTGCTAGTTGATGCTGAGGTTAGTTGTTAGCCTATTAATTAATTCATCCGAGCAATTCCACATTTCGCGCTTTCAAAGTCAAACTACATCAAATTACATAATTTTTTTTGGACTTATCCTCTTAAAAGTTAATAAGACAACTAGCAAAAAATAGCTATAAAAAACTGTTTTCTAGCAGTGTTTATTAGCTCTACTAGAAAGTATTTGTAGTTGCTGTAGCTCAAAAATAGCTAAATTTAACTATTAACCACAAAATCTTGCTTCAACGCATCTGTTCTTGTTTACGCCTTAAGCATCAGTTTTGCTGCTTAGTATCCTGCTTCTTCAGTTCGATGTCATACTTTGTCTGCTGCTGGTTAGCGCTGAGTAATCGGAGCTTATTTCTAGAGCAACAAAATTATGTGGATCTACTGAATTTCATCAACAATATAAATTTATAACTTTTATCGAGAGGAATATATAAAGTTTTAGTAAAGTAGGGAAATTTTTGATGAACTTAAGATGAAGTTATCCAGATAGCAGTATAAATAAAATTTTATTTTCTAAACAAATAATATAAAACTTATTAAAGTGATATTTAATAGTACATTAAATTGTTTAAATAAATATTACATAAAAATATTGTACTAACAAAAAAATTGAGGCAATATGATGAATATTGCCCCAATATATTTAATCTGTTAGCTGCAATTAACTTAAAATGTTTTTAAGTAAAAATAAGGTCACGGGTAATATCAAAACCTGAGTCGGGCTGTAGAGACGCAACATGATTTAGAACAGAACTACCCAACACATCCTCATAAAATAAAGCACTTGTGCCTTGATCGAACGTCATCTGGTCTTCATGGAAGTAAACAGAGTCAACTAAAATTTTGTCGCCTTCCTGCCAGTGAAAATCTGTAATGTTAGCCAATGATGCTGGATCTTTTAAGGTAAAGAAATCTGCACCAGTACCACCTGTAAGCGTGTCACTGCCAAACTCACCAGACAAATTATCGTCGCCATCACCGCCAACGAGAGAATCATTACCAGCGTAGCCCATCAAATCATCATTTCCAACACCGCCTATAAGCGTGTCATTACCCATCCAGCCATCTAGGGTATCGTTACCCTGACCACCACTCATATAGTCGTTTCCGACACTGGTGATACTGCTGTCATCACCAGTCATATAATCGTCGCCTGCGCCACCCTCAAGGATGTCATCACCTAGTCCACCAACTAAAGTGTCATTGTCTCCTTGACCATACAGGGTGTCATTACCTGCACCACCAAACAAGTTATCAAAGCCTGCGCCACCATAAAGACTGTCAGCATCCGCCTCACCGTATACGGTGTCATTACCTACCCCACCATTTAGGTAATCATTACCAGTGCCGCCATTTAAGAAGTCGTTACCAATATCTCCCAGCAGCCTGTCAAGTCCTGCACCACCAGATAAAGTGTCGTCACCCGTTCCACCGTTAATACTGTCATTTCCACCTAGACCAGTTAAAGCATCCTTACCATTAAGACCATTAATAGTGTCATTCAAGGCACTGCCCAGTAAAGTGTCAACGCCAAAGGTTCCAGTGTAAATTGCCATTTTAGTTTCTCCTAAAGTTCTTAATTGGTGGGCAGCTTAGAGGTCAGTCTATGAAATTCTTTGTCAACTAATGCTTTTGCTTGTACTGATTCATGTTACTTATCAGTGATGTCACTGATAGGAAGTGAAATTATTAAATGTTGATGTGATAGTAACTATGAAATTTAGTTTATTTCCGCTTGACTGCTTGGAAGCTAAATTAAATTTAAGTGTATTCACTGAAGATTACCAGCCAGAAAAAGTCAGAAAAAGTCAGGAATTTGAAAAGTTATTTTTTTAAAGCGTTTAATTTAAGTAACCCTACTGATTTGAGGCTAAGGAAGTAAGAGTAAACTATGAACTGATAAGGTAAAAACTTCAAAATATCTTTATAAATGAATGTTGAAGAAGCATTAATTATTTTAGATACAGCCCTTGAACAAAAGTTTTTGAATAATGTTCAGGAGTTAGTATTTCACCAATCATGGTTAGGACACACTTATTTAGAGATGGCAGAAAACTCTGGCTATAACTCTAATTACATAAAAGATGTTGGTTATAAATTATGGAAGTTACTTTCAGAAGTGTTTGAACAAGAAGTCACAAAAAGTAATTTCCGGTCAGTTTTAAGACGGCAATACATTAATTTTCAAAACGCTTTGCAGTTGCAGAGTGTTTCTGAAGGAGAATCACTAGCTGACGAAGAAAAAAACGTTACTGATTTTGTTGATGCTAGTCAAGTAAAAAATACAACATCAGTAAATAAAGTCATCTCTGCATCTCTAAAAGCTGAAAATGTTAACCGTAATAGTCAAAATAATATTAATTTGTTAAAAGTAACTCCTGAGTATATAAATACTGAGGAAAAAAGTACAAATACAACCCAAAATTGGAGACAAGTAATTGATATAGCAGCTTACAGTAGACGCGTAACGGAAATAGATAAGCTAAAACAATGGATTATGGATGAACGCTGCCAATTAGTGGCTGTATTTGAGATAGAAAGTATTAGTAAAACTACTGGATTATTAAATAGTTATAATCCGAGTGATTAGCGCCAAAAAATATAAATAGTAAAGTTAGTAGCTACTTATTGTTAGCGGTAGAAGTTTTGTAGTGATATTAAGTTAGCTTTTCCAGCTAAGTGCCAATTTTACTGTTCAACTTGACCAACGCGACGGATATTGAGAATATCGCTCATTTTCTTGATTTGGCTGAAGAGGTTTTCGAGTTGATTACGATCGCGAACTTCAATTCCTAAGTCTATTACTGCTGGCTGGCTACCATTAAAAGTTTTTACATTCGCATTCTGCACGTTGATACTATTGTCAGTTAAGCGAGACAAAATGTCTTTCAGTACCCCTACACGATCAATCGTTTCAATTTGAATATTAACGGGATAAGTTTGGGGACGGCTTTTTTGTGAGTGGGTTGGGTTCCAGCTAACAGGTACTAAGCGATCGCACTCTACACTCTCCACATTTTGACACCCCTGCCGATGAATTGAAATTCCGCGATTACTGCGCGTCACAACACCAATAATTGATTCACCAGGAATAGGGCTACAACATCCAGCTATGTGATAGAGTAATCCTTCTACTCCGGCAATTGGAGAGTCACTAGAACGCGAACTAGGTACAGAAGCTTCGCGCTGCGCCCGTGAGGAAGTCGTTGGTATTGAAGATTCGATAGCGGGGGCGATTGGTTGCTGTGCTTTAACTACTTCACGCCAGCGATTTAGCACCAAGTTTAATGTAATTTCGCCATAACCCAAAGCAGCGAGTAAATCTTCAACAGAGTGATAATTACATCTTTCGGCTACAGCGTGCATTGCTTCTGACTTTAACAAAGCTTCAAAGCCAGTTTTACCCATTTCCTTTTCTAATAATTCTCGACCACGAGCGACATTTTCTTCACGGCGCGATCGCTTATACCACTGCCGAATTCTGTTTTTTGCCGCAGATGTCCGCACAAAATTCAACCAATCCAAACTCGGATGGCTATTTTTTTGGGTGATAATTTCTACAATTGCGCCATTCTTCAAAGGAGTATCTAGTGTCACTATCCGCCCATTAACTCGCGCCCCAGCACAACGGTTTCCTACCTCTGTATGAATCCGATAAGCAAAATCAACTGGCGTAGAACCAGGATTGAGCGAGACTACATCCCCCTTAGGAGTGAAAACATAAACATCATCCTCAAATAAATTGTCTTTAACGCTTTCTAGGTATTCCTGCGCGTCCTTGAGGTCATGCTGCCATTCCAGTAGCTGCCGCAGCCAAGTAAACTTTTCATCACCAGGAGATATCTGGCTATTGCTGCTGCCCGTTTCTTTGTATTTCCAGTGCGCCGCAATTCCATACTCAGCTATTTGGTGCATTTGCAGCGTCCGAATCTGGACTTCCAACGGGCGACCACTGAGGCTGACAACAGCAGTATGCAGCGACTGATAGCGGTTAGGCTTGGGTAGACCAATGTAGTCCTTAAATCGTCCTGGGATCGGTCGAAATGAATCATGAACAACAGCTAAAGCCCGATAGCATTCATCATTACTCTGGACAATGATCCGAATTGCAGCTAGATCGTAAATTTCATGAAACTCCTTTTGCTGTCGCTGCATCTTCTGGTAAATGCCATACAGGTGCTTAGGACGACCACTAATATCACTGCACTGAATCCCAGATTGCTCTAAACCCGACCTTAAAATCTCTGTAACCTTCTCTAGCCTTGCCTCGCGATCTGTGCGTTTTTCTGCTACTAATTCCTGCATCTGACGATAAGCTTCCGGTTCTAGGTACTTAAACGTCAAATCTTCTAATTCCCACTTAAACCGCCCGATCCCCAAGCGATTAGCTAAAGGAGCAAAAATATCTCGTGTTTCTTGGGCAATACGGCGGCGCTTTTCATCAGCTAAATGTTCTAGCGTCCGCATATTGTGTAACCGATCTGCTAGCTTAACCACAATTACGCGGATATCTTGCGCCATTGCCAAAAACATCCGGCGGAAGTTCTCAGCTTGACTCTCAGTCTTGCTAGAGAAGTTAAATTTAGAAAGCTTGGTAACACCCTCTACTAATTGCCGCACTTCTGAACCAAAGCGCTGTTCTATCTCTTCAAGCTTGATATCTGTATCTTCAACAACGTCATGCAAGAAACCAGCAGCAATCATCGCCGGGCCGCCTCCTAAATCCCGCAGTAAACCTGCAACAGCAACGGGATGACAAATGTACGGTTCTCCAGATTTGCGGTACTGACCTTGATGTAGCTGGTAAGCAAATTCAAACGCCTGACAAATCAGTCCAGCATCAGCTGAATTTGCGTTTAAACAAGTTTGTAGCCAGTCAGGAAGGGCAACATCAAAAGAGGTGGTAGTCGAAGCAAGGGCGTTCATAGGTCGGGCGGCAATTGGGCGTAGGAAGAAGGTAAGAGTAGCATAATCCATGCAGTTAAGCGTGGTAGTATGCCGAACGAGCCAACTATTAGTACCTATCTGGTTGGAGCGCTCTGCGCATCTAAGCAAAAACACCAGATTTGGAATCCGCATCAACTTCAAGCTTGGTTAAAAGCATGGAGCTATAGTCAGCGATTGAATAAGCTTTATGCTATAAGACAAAATTCTTTACATTAATACTATCTTAAGAAGCTATTAAATGTTGCCAAATATTCATCGTCAGTGCTATCAAAAATTTTCAGAGGTTTTGCAGCAGCTACAACAAACTGGGGATCGTACCCCGATAGATCCACTTACACTGCACAATTCATTTTTGGAGGCACAACAATTTTTTCAGCAGCAAATCGTCAGCTTGGATGCTGGTGATTTAGAAGCAGGCGACGAATCACGGGTACGCTCTTATCAAACAGAAATTAGTAAACAGTTGCGGCTTTTGGGTATGGATGTGAAGTTTTTACAGGCAGCACGGCAACAGGAAACGGTTAAGGCTAGACAGATGCAACTTTTGGAACGTCTGAAAATGTTGCAAGGCTACTGCGATCGCATACTGCAATTAAATTGAATAACTTTAATTCTGATAAAGTATCTGCAATTTAAAATCTAAAGCTAAAAGCTGATCGCTGATCGCTAAATTATGAGTAAAGCCCTATTTTGTATCGACAATCTAAAAGTTGCTTATCCACAACGTCAGCATACAGAGCAATTCAACTGGGCGGTTGATGGTGTGTCTTTAACTTTGGAACCAGGTGAACGGCTAGGATTAGTTGGGGAATCGGGCTGTGGCAAATCCACACTAGGACGGGCAGCAATGCGCTTGCTACCAGCCTCAACACAGATTCAAGGAAGAGTCACGTTTGCGGGACAATCTGTTTTTGACCTTACGCCGACTCAGTTGCGCCAATTTCGAGGTGAGGCGGTGGCACTGATTTTTCAAGATCCGATGACACGGCTTGATCCCTTGATGACAATTGGCAAACACTGTATCGAGACGCTTAAAGCCCACCAACATGGGTTGTCGTCGCCAGAAGCGAAGGAAAAAGCACTCGCGACCTTGGAAGCCGTGAAAATTCCCGCCAGTCGCTGGAATCAGTACCCGCACGAGTTTAGTGGTGGAATGCGCCAACGGGTAGCGATCGCATTAGCACTCCTGCTTAACCCTAAGTTGATTGTTGCTGATGAACCTACCACAAGCTTAGATGTGACGGTTGCTGCCCAAATATTAAAGGAACTCACTAGACTGTGCCGCGAACGAGAAATGGCACTATTGTTGATTTCTCATGATTTGGCGCTCGTGGGGGAATACTGCGATCGCATTGGTGTCATGTATGCGGGTAAACTCGTTGAATCTGGGCAATCGCAAACTGTATTCCAACAACCTCAACATCAATACACGCGATCGCTCCTGAATGCAGCTTTACATATTCAAGCGGTAGAAGAAAGGGGTCAGGGGTCAGGGATCAGGGATCAGGGTACAAAAGGCGAGGGAATAGGAGATAAAATCCAGAAATCAGCAGAATTTATCATCTCCCCAACATTTAATACCCAATATTTAACACCCTTACTAAAAGTTAAAGATTTAAAGCAGCACTACACATTAGAACGTAATTTTATTGAACGGCTGCTGAAAGAGGAAGATCAGACAATTAAAGCCGTTGATAATGTTGATTTGGAACTGTATCCAGGGGAAATTCTGGGATTAGTTGGGGAATCAGGTTGTGGCAAAAGTACCCTGTCGCGGACTATATTGCAATTGATTCGCCCGACTTCTGGTAGTGTTCAGTTTCAAGGAACAGAATTAACCACCTTGTCGCCTCACTCTCTCCGGCTTGCTAGGCGGCAAATGCAAATGGTGTTTCAAGATCCCCATGCGTGTTTAAATCCTGCAATGACGGTGGGAGAGAGTATTGCTGATCCCTTGTTTATTCATCACTTAGCTTCACAAAGGGAAGCAAAGGTTCAAGTAATGCAAATGCTGGCACGAGTGGGGCTAATATCGCCAGAGGAGTATTATCAGCGCTATCCTGCTGATTTATCTGGCGGACAACAACAACGAGTAGCAATAGCACGGGCTTTGATTACTCATCCTAAACTACTGATCTGTGATGAACCTGTAAGTATGCTTGATGCCAGTGTGCAGACGCAGGTACTAGAGTTGATGCTGGAGTTAAAGCGGGAGTTTGATTTAACGTATTTATTTATTACTCACGATCTTTGGGTAGCGAGGTTTTTGTGCGATCGCATTGCCGTTATGAATGCTGGCCGCATTGTCGAACTTGGCCCTACCCAGGAGATTTTTTCTAACCCCCAGCACCCCTATACCCAAACTTTGCTACAAGCCGCCCCAATGCTGGCGCGAACCTAGCTTTATAACCAATAAAGGAGTAATAAAGCAATTATCCAAGAGGTTTAATCTCTTTGAGTATCAGGTTTTTCCCCAACCCCTAATCCCTATCCCCATTCCCCAGTGACAATCCGTGATGCTATTCCAACCGACTTACCAGTCATTGTCGAGATTTACAATGCTGCAATCCCTCAGCGCATGGCAACAGCTGACTTAGAACCTGTGTCTGTTGAAAGTCGTTGTTCCTGGTTTGAACAACATCTACCTAGTTCACGCCCAATTTGGGTAATGGAAGTGAATCAAGTTATTGCTGGATGGCTTAGTTTTCAATCATTTTATGGGCGACCAGCTTATCATGCAACTGCCGAAGTTAGTATTTACGTTGCGCCAAAATACCAGCGTCGTGGTGTAGGGCGGCAGCTGTTAACACAGGCAATTCACCACAGCCCTAGCATCGGTTTAAAAACTCTATTAGGCTTCATTTTTGCTCACAACCAGCCTAGCTTGCAGTTGTTTGAATCATTAGGCTTTCAGCGCTGGGGCTTTTTGCCTCAAGTGGCAGAACTGAACGGTGTTGAGCGCGACTTACTGATCGTGGGTTACAGAAATATCTAAATAAGCTAAATTTTAAAGGTATTCAGTGAAATTACAGTTTCCAGACTTTCACCTGCGACTGATATAATTCGTAACACTGCTACAACCAAACCGATCACCAAGCTACTTACTAAGTAGCTTGGTGATGAGTGTATTTTTATCAGGTTTTCATGACACTATCGACAGTAGATCCGCAGAAATTAACGAATGACGCTGATAAGCCAGATATTCGCCTTACAGATATTCTTAAAACTTTGCCCCAAGAATGTTTTGAGCATAACAGTCGCAAAGCTTGGTCAAAAGCGCTAATTAATGTTTTGATGGTTGGCTTGGGCTATGTAGGCATAGCTTTTGCTCCCTCGTTTCTCTTACCTCTATTTTGGATTTTCACCGGTACTGCTCTTACCGGTTTTTTTGTAATTGCTCATGACTGTGGGCATAGATCATTTGCTAAAAGGCGCTGGGTAAATGATCTGGTAGGGCATTTATTTATGATGCCGTTGATTTACCCCTTTCATGGCTGGCGCATTCAGCACAATCACCATCATACTCACACCAACAAGCTTGAAGAAGACAACGCTTGGCATCCGATTACACCAGAATTGTTTGAAAGTTGGGGACCAATTTCCAAGTTTACCTATGAGGGCTTTATTCGGAGGCGCTTATGGTGGGTAGGCTCAATTGGACATTGGGCTGTTGCACATTTTAATTGGTCTGAATTTCGCGAGAAAGATCGCTCTAGTGTGAAGCTGTCTGTAGGTGTTGTTGTAGTTTTTGCAGCGATCGCTTTTCCCACTCTAATTGCCACGACAGGAATCTGGGGATTCGTCAAATTTTGGTTAATGCCCTGGTTAGTCTATCATTTCTGGATGAGTACGTTTACGCTTGTTCACCATACGACTCCAGAAATTCCTTTCTCTGCACCTGACAAGTGGAATGCTGCTATGGCTCAATTATCTGGTACTGTTCACTGTGATTACCCGCGCTGGATAGAATTCTTGTGCCACGATATTAATGTTCACATTCCGCATCACATTTCAACTGCTATTCCTTCTTATAATTTGCGCCTAGCTCATAGTAGCTTGCAGCAAAACTGGGGAACTTATCTGCATGAACGTTCTTTCTCTTGGGCTTTAATGAAGCACATTACAGATCAGTGTCACCTGTACGATGATTCAGAGAATCGCTACCAGTCTTTCAAAGATTATTATCAGGCTAAAAAATAAGCTAGTTAATAATTTTAGTGACTAGAAAAAAGCGATCGCATCTAAAAGAGCGATCGCTTTTTTTATTTCAGTTACTAATCTTTAATTTTTAATCGCTATCACTCGAAGTCGCTTGTAATCAGCAAACCATATACCGTTTTTGTACAAAGTTGGGTACAACTGCTTTTCAATATCACTAACAATAGTCATTTGTTGCTCAATAGGAAAGGTATTCAAAAAGCTGTCTGCAAACATTTTGAGCCAGTTTTCCATTCCCTTTTCATCCTCTAGCGGTGTTAGGCACTCAAAAAGCATCGCAAAGGTTAACTCTAAACCTGCCTGTTCTAACAAAGTGCCATATTCCGCAATACTAGGATAATACCAAGGATTTTTAGATTCATTGATCGGATAGCCAGCAGCTTGGATAGCCTGGTAAATAGCTGTAACAATCGCTTTAACGTTGCCCTTACCACCAAATTCAGCTACAAAACGCCCGCCTGGTTTCAATGCCTGCCAGATACTAACTATCACCTTTTCAGGTTCTTTAATCCAGTGAAGTACAGCATTGGAAAAAATAGCATCAAATTGTTCTGTAAAGTGCAAATTTGTTGCATCTGCAACTTCAAATATCAGATTGGGATAATTCTTACGTGCTTGCTCAATCATTGTTGAGGCATTATCAATGCCAACAACTTTAGCTCCACTATCAACAATTTTATTAGTAAGATAACCTGTACCACAGCCAAGATCGAGGATGGATTCTCCACTTTGAGGAGCTAGTAATTCTACTAAATCTGTACCAAGTTGAGAGACAAAAGAATGTTTACTATCGTAGAGTTCTGCATCCCACTTGTTTTGAAATATAGTTTGCGAATCACTTGTTTTTTTGTTATCCATTTAGATAAATCTGTTGAAGAATAGACTTAACAAGAATGTAAGCGAGTAAGCAACAACACAATTTCATCCGTCGCTTGCCTAATTGTTGCAGCAGGCTGATCAGATTCATTTACTATAATGCTAAAAACTAACGGTTCATAGTTAAGAGAATCAAGATATCCAGATAGTGCTACAACTCCGCTCATTGTTCCAGTTTTTCCTTGTAAAATTCCTTGTGCGGCTGTTTCACGAAAGCGATTTTGCAGTGTACCGTTAATTCCTGCTACAGATAAAGATGCTCGATATATAGGAGCAAGTGGCGATTTTGCCATTACACTCAGAGTTTGGGCGATCGCTTCTGGACTTACTAAATTATGCCGCGTTAACCCCGAACCGTCTGCTAATACATACCCAGCAGGATCGACTCCTAATCTAGTTAATGTTTCTTTTACTACAGCCAATCCACTTTCAGCTGATGCAGTGGATTTAGAAGTATTACTATTAACGCCAAGTGTCCGCAGCAAAGCCTCTGCATAAAGATTATTACTATTTTGATTTGTCTCCACCAATAGTTGAGATAATGGCGGCGATTTAACAGCCGCTAGTTCAATTGTTGCAGATTTCGGTATATCTGATATTTGTGTTTTACCACTCAAAGCAGCAGTTTCCTTAATCCCCTCAGCTAGTAGCGCCCACCGCAAGTGCAACAAAAAGTTATCAAGCGGATCAACAACTGCTAATGACACTGATTCAGGCTGAGAATCAACACTTATTTGTCCAGTAAGTTTTAATATCGCCCCTGTTAAATTACGACTAACATTAATCGAAGTTGATTCAGTCGGCTTAACTGTCACTGCTTCGTTTTCAATTCGCCACCTTGTCGCCTCAATCGGATTAGCCCAAACAACGCGCACTTTTTGATTCAGTTGTTGAGGCAATAACGTTAACATTACGGTATTTTGATTCACAATCAGGCTATTAGCTGGTGCGCCATAGTCTGCTTGGACATCTTCCCATTCCCAACTAGGATTAACAGCGTAGCCTTGAAAGTAATTATCAGCAGCCATTATTTGTCTTACTTGGCGAATTCCCCTATGACTCAAGTGTTGTGCTAATTGTCTAAGCTGAGTATCGGTTAAACTAGGATCTCCCCGCCCTACAACAAGTAAATCATTATTATCAGTGCCATAAATAGAGGTACGAATTCGATACTGGGAACCTAGTTGATGTAACGCAGCAGCTGTTGTTAGTAGCTTTACATTAGAAGCAGGAATAAAGTATTTTTGAGCGTCACGGCTATAAAGTGTCCGAGAAGAAGATAATGTTTGAATTACAATACCCCAGCTAAATCGCTTGAATTGCGGACGATTTGTAACTGATTCAATTGCTGCGCCCAATTGTGCGGAACAAACAAAATTTGCTGATTTAACCTTTTCTGCTTGAGAATATTCTGTTAAACCAATATTCAGATTTTTTACTGTAGTATATTCCCGAAATTGCGAATCAATAGAATTTTTCGCTTCAGCTATTTCCTGACCTATATTTAGCTGAACATTGATTAATAGTAGCAGCCCAATAAGTTTAGCAATGCGCCAACAGTAACTTTTTTGTTGGGTGTACCCATTCAGCAGTTGGAATATCATACGAAGTATAGGAAGTTTGAGTTATTTTACTGGTTAAAAAGTTGTATTTGAGCGGATATATAATTTAAAGCTATTGCAATCTAAAGCGTAAAAGTTTCTTCAGTCAGAAGATATTAGCTCCAAGCTAATATTCAAGTAAAATTACTTTTGTGTTTTGTATACTTTAATATAAGGAGTTTAAAATTAAATCTATGCCAAAGCAATATATTGATAGATCCGTTGTAGCTACGCAAATCCAAAATCGCGGCAATAGAAAGAATTACATTTTGGTTGCTATGGTTTCTGTCCTCGCTACCCTTGGTTTAGTCGCTAGTGGCTTGTTGTTATCTCAAATTTTCGGCTCACAAGAAGCGATGCCTACGGCAAGTACAGAGTTCGACGCTCCTGCCAATACTCAAGCTACCGTAGGCAGTGGTGAAATTCAACCAAGACAGTTTGTCCAAAGTGCTTTAGGGGATAAAGCCCTGGTAGAGTTAACCGCCGTGAGGCGAATTCCCGGAGCACCCGATGAAGTAAGTGTAGAGATGCTAATTCATCGTCTAGCAGGCGATGTAGCGGGCAGAGACATGATCAATGTTGGCAGTACAGGCGCTCGTAATCCGCTTACCAATGAAACATACCAAGGAGTTGACTTTTTTAAGCGCTCATCAGGAATGATGCCACTGTCTCCCATGAACCCAGGTCAACCCGTTGAAGGCTACGTTGTGTTAAAAGTGCCAGCAGGTGTTAGCGCGATTGATATTTTCGTTCCCGAATCAGAGGTAGGGGTATTTAAGAATGTGCCGATCGCGGATGCTAATCAAGTACCTAGTGCAGTTAATAAGTCCGACCCAGTCTCCAGTAGCCCAGTACAATCACCTCTAGCGCCAGTACCCCGAGTCCCCTGAAGTAGCAAATAATACCAGCATCGGACACCTCTAGCGCCAGTACCCCGAGTCTCCTGAAGTAGCAAATAATACCAGCATCGGAGTTCAACCAGGGCAATTTGTCCAACCTGCTTTTGGCAGTAAAGGACAAGTGGAATTGCATTTGGTAAAACGGATTGAAGACCCAGACACAAAAGCACGTAATGTAGTGAATGTGCAGATGCGGATTCGGAGGATTAAGCTGGACAGAGTTTCTAGAAGTGACATATTCAGTGTTGGTTCTACAACAGCCCGTAATCCTGAAACAAGCGAAACATACAAAGCCGTTAATCTAATTGAGCGCTCAACAAGTGCCGTTTCTTTGTTTTCAATGCGTCCAGGTGCGTCGGCAGATGCCTATGTCTGGCTACGAGTGCCAGAAGGAACAAACACTATAAATATTTATGTGCCAGATACTCAAGCATTTAATAACGTACCAATTGTCAATTAAAGTGTTTTATTTCATCTCAGTTTTTATATCTATAAATTTGAAGTTTCAAATATAAAGTGACTGATAGTATTTAATACGATTTCTGACGACAAGACTTGAAGCTTCTACGCATTTGCTTAGTAATACAACCTAAGCAAATTTTAAAATAGAGTCGTACCTATGAACTTAAAAATAGTACCATTTGTAGCAATCCCACTAATTTTGATAGCGGGACATAGTGAACAGCAACCTATCCAAACGCTGCTAACACAAGCTCAACTACCAGTAGTAGCAGCGCCGCAACCATCTACCCAAATTCAACCACCTGCATCGCCAACTACCGAAACACAAAGACTATACCTAGCAGGAAGACGAGTTTCTTTTGTGCCGCCAGCAGGCTTTACAGCGATGACTCCTGAAGAAATTGCCCTTAAGTTTCCACAAGGCACAAATCAACCGCAGCCCGTCTACGCTAATAAGCGCCGTACTGTATCAGTAGCAATTACGTTTTCTCAAGCACAAATTTCACCTGAGCAACTACCTGAACTAAAAAACTTTCTGCCAAAGTTCCTAGAGCTAGCTGTACCTGGTATCAAGTGGATTACACAGGGCTTTACTGTAATTAACAAGGTTCGCTGGATACAACTGGATTTTATCAGCAAAGCTATAGATACTAACATTCACAATGATGCGTATTTTACTTCGTTTGATGGCAAGATGCTCGGCTTTAATTTCAATTCCACAGTTGAACAATATGATGCTGTAAAGACAGAACTTCGTAAAAGTCGTGATTCCATTATTATTCGCTAGTAATTAAAAGCGGTTTTTCTAGTTCGATGTCGAAAGTAAAAACCTGCTCAAAAAATTAGCAGGGTTATACTTAACCCTGCCGATAATTTATTTAAAACAAGTAAGCGCGATCGCTCTACAACTTTGTACCGCACTCAGGACAGAAGTTGTTATTGCTAGTGTTTTTAACACCACAACTGCTGCAATAAATCAGTTCTACTTGTTTTTCCACCTTGCGCTGTGGTAAGCCAATCATCTGCGAATTGTTCTTGCCAGGAGCTACCATTGGGTAACAATTCTCATCCTTAGTTACATGAGCATCAACTAGCACAGGGCCATTGTGAGCCAGCATTTCGGCGATCGCACCCTGTAATTCATCTCGATTGCGGATCACCATCCCCTTAATTCCATACGCCTGTGCCAGCAACTCAAAGTCAGGCATTGACACATCCATATTCGAGGATGAGTAACGCTCTCCATAGAACGCTTGCTGCCACTGGCGCACCATTCCTTGCCAGCCATTGTTGATAATGACTATCTTGACATTTATTCCGTATTGTGATAGCGTTCCCAGTTCCTGTAAATTCATTTGGAAACTAGAATCACCGCTAATACAGATCACTTCTTCCTGCGGCAACGCTACTTTAGCCCCCATTGCAGCTGGTAAGCCATAGCCCATTGTGCCTAAGCCAGCACTAGAAATCCAGCGACGCGGGCCATTTTTCAGGAATTGTGCAGCCCACATTTGATGCTGACCCACATCTGTAGTGTAGTAAGCATCCGGCGCTTGGAGGTTCATTTCTACAATTACTTCTTGCGGCGACATACTATCGGCGTGGTGAGGCACGATTAGGGGATAGTCTTCCCGCCAAGAGTTAATTCGATTTAACCACTCTTGCGTTTGGTTAGGAGCGGCATATATTCCCTCTTCCTCACAGCGACGCAGCATTTCAATTAATACTTGCCGGACATCGCCGACAATTGGCACTTCCGGTGTGCGATTTTTGCCAACTTCAGCTGGGTCAATATCAATGTGAATTACTTTAGCGTGAGATGCAAATTCATCTAGTTTGCTGGCCACACGGTCATCAAATCTTGCCCCAACAGCAATTAGCAAGTCACATTCACTTACAGCAAAGTTAGCATAAGCTGTGCCGTGCATTCCCAACATTCCGAGCGCTAAAGGATGGTTTTCATCAAACGCACCTATGCCCATCAGCGTTGTAGTGACAGGAATGTTAAATAGCTCTGCTAATTGCTTAACTTCTGCGTGTGCATTTGCCGCGATCGCACCTCCACCTACATACAGCAGTGGGCGACGACTTTCACAAATCAACGGTAACGCCTGGGCAATTTTGCGCGGATTTCCTTTAACAGTAGGACGATATCCGGTTAGCTTCACACAACCAGGTTCTACTGGTACATAATCAAATTCTGTTAAAGCTACATCTTTAGGTACATCAATTAAAACTGGCCCTGGTCTTCCAGTGCTGGCGATGTAGAATGCTTCTGCGACAATTTGCGCTATGTCTTTCGGCTCACGCACTACGTATGAGTGCTTAACAATTGGTAACGTGATGCCATATATATCTGTTTCTTGGAAAGCATCAGTGCCAATTGCCGCCAGAGGCACTTGCCCTGTGACGATCACCATTGGGATCGAGTCCATGTAAGCTGTGGCAATTCCCGTTACCAAGTTTGTAGCTCCAGGCCCCGATGTAGCGAAGCAAACTCCTACCTTACCAGTGGCACGAGCATAGCCATCAGCCGCGTGAGCTGCACCTTGTTCGTGTCTTACCAAAATGTGCTGAATTCCTCCAGCAGATTCGGCTTTGTACAATTCATCGTAAATCGGCAGAATTGCACCACCTGGATAGCCAAAAATATGCTCAACACCGTGACGTTTAATGCTGTCTATCAAAGCAAAGCCACCATTTGCCCGTATTGTCGGTACAAGGGGCGCATACACTTCTTGATTTTGAGCTTGAGCTAAGGAAATTTGTGAAAGCGATCGCACAGGGTAAACCTCACGCCAGGGCTAATTTTATAGTGAGTTATTTTGTATTTTAAGATGCATTTTAGCTTAATTGTGTAATCAAACATTGACATTTGGGCATAGTTTTGGATAACGACCAACTATTTTTTGAGATTAAATTACATCTTTTAAAACTCGGCGCGTATTTTGCCACGCCCAAATACCCATTACGCCAACCAAAATACTCATCCCCACAAGCACACTCCGCAAGCCGAGTGCATCAGTTAGTGGCCCTGTAATTGCTAAAGGCAAACTCAAAGCAATATTAACGGCATTATTTTGAAATCCAAACACTTTGCCGTGCATCTGGGGCGGTGTTTGCTCTTGAATGAGAGTTTGCATTGGTACGCCAATCAATGAAGCTCCTACGCCCAATAAAGCACTCAGTCCAAGTCCTAACCACAGTTGATTAACAAAGGTAAACACACCCAACACAAAAGCCATACTTAAAAACCCAATTAAAGGTAAAGGTTTGTGGTGAAAGCGATCGCCCCAATGTCCTAAAATCGCTGCACCAAATACCATTCCTACTCCAGAGGCTGCCAATATAAACCCAAATTGCGTAGACTTCAGCCCAATTTCCGCCGCTAAATCAATTGTTAAGACTGTTAATGCCGCAAAGACAGAATATAAAATCGTCAGTTGCAGCATTGCATTCCACACTAGGCGATTTTTCTGGAGATAACGCAATCCTGCTTTAAAATCGCTCCAAGGATGAACCCTCGCTCCTTCAAGGCTAGCAAGCGGCTTTTCTTTAAAGGGAATTAGCTGCATCAGTCCAGCAGCCACCAGATATAACCCACCAACTAAAATTTCTCTACCGTAATCTGTTCCCCAATCTTTAGCCCAACTTAACAGTGGTTCTCCTACGGCAAAGCCAACAATTAAAGCACCCATCATTGTGGTGGTAAACAGCGCATTCGCCGCCATCAAATTTTCACGTTTTACCAATAACGGGATAGCCGCTTGTTCAGCTGGGGCAAAAAATTGAGTTACGGTCGAAATTACAAACGTGACTACTAATAAAACTCCAAACTGCCTTGGTAGCCAAGGTATAGCTAATGTTAGTAAGCCGCGAATCACATCCGAAGCAACTAAGACTTGCTTTTTACTAAAGCGATCTACAAAAATGCCGCCAGCAGAACCAAAGAAAATTGCTGGTAGCGTAAAAGCAATCATTAGCGTTGATCGCATCGAGTTTTTCATCCCTGCGATCGGTTGGTAGTTTTCCAACAGCGCGATCAGCAAAATGAAAAATACCTTATCTGCTACTTGGGACAGCAATTGTCCAATCCACAGCGCCAGAAAGGGTTTATTTTTCAGTAACGTCTGAAATCCATTACTAGAAGACGGAGGTTCTGTTGGCAGCATTAAAAGGGGTTAGGGGCTAGGGATCAGGGGCTAGGGATCAGGGGCTAGGGATCAGGGGCTAGGGGTTAGGGAATATAAATATATTTCCTCATCTCCCTATTTCTGTATCCTTTTCTCCATAGCGCTCTATCAGCATAGTCAAAAATTCGCCAGCAGTCAGGCGCGTTGGCGTAGCTTGGTGCAGGTTTTGTGGTTGTGTACTAGCAGCTGAGTGTACCCAGTATCCACGAACACTGTGCGGTGATCGCCACATTTCTAAATGCTCTACAGGTGGCTCGGCATAGAAACTGTCTGCTCCACTTCCTAGTAAAGCTGAACTCCAATATGTGAAATAATCATGGCTTAATCTGTGAATAGGAAAATTGCCAAAAAGCGGTACTCCCCAGCCATCTAAAGCAATAAAAGCCTTTACTTTTCCTCCCAACAATTGCCATTCCCAAGCTGCCCCAATTGCGCCAACTACACCAGCACTAAAACTAATAAATAAAAGTGGTGATGTTGCTTGCGGATTATCAAAGCGCTCAGTCAAAAACTGCAAAATGTGAAATGTTGATAAAGCTGAATAGTTTTGAGCCGGAAAAATCAGTATATTCTCGGAGTCTTTAAAGTTAAGTTCGGTAGACAATAGAAATCTAAGTTTTTGGAGAAAGCTTTGAGTTATTGCTGATTCATTAATTCCAGGACAAATTATTATGTTCATTTTTATTTAAAAATTTAGATATTTTTTGTAAAGATATATTAAACTTGGTTGAATTAAATGCAGATAAATGGAATCTAGCAAAAAATTAAAATTATTTAATATTGCTAAAAATTTGTCTATAAATGCCAATCTTAGCTTGCTAAAAGGGATTGATGAACAAGGTATAAAGTGATCAAAGCGCAACTACCTGAAAATGAAATAGCTCGGCTTAATGCCCTTTTTCAGGTTAAAATTCTTGATACTGGTCCCGAAAAGCCGTTTGATGACATTACTCAGTTAGCGGCATCTATTTGTGGCACTCCTATTTCCTTGATTACCTTGATTGATGCCAACCGTCAATGGTTCAAGTCTAAAGTAGGGTTGGAAGTAACAGAAACATATCGGGATCTTTCATTCTGCGCTCATGCAATTCTAGAGTCAGATATTTTTATTGTTCCAGACGCCTTAGCAGATGAACGATTTGCTAACAATCCCCTCGTAATTTCTGAACCCAAAATCAGATTTTATGCTGGTGTTCCTTTAGTTACATCCGATAATTACACATTAGGAACACTTAACGTCATTGACCATGTACCGCGAAAACTGAGTCTCCAACAAATTGAAGCACTACACACATTAAGTCGCCAAGTCGTTAAGTTAATTGAGCTACGCCGGGACGTAGCTAGACTAGAAACTACCCCGCTTCAGCGCCAACATACCGAAAAGCAACGTAGGCAATTTTTTCAAAAGATTGTAGTAGGTTTTGGTTTAGCATCAACAATTTTGGTTAGTGTCGGCTTGGTTACATACCGTAGTTTGACAAGTCTTGTTCAGACTGGTAATGCACAAATACAAAACTATCAGGTGCTAGAAGAGCTTAAAGATATCCGCTCTAATATCCAACAAGCTTCTTTGGCTAAAAATCGTTACATAATCAGCCCAGAAGCGCGATATTTGGATTTGTATTACGAGTCAGAGGGGAAAATTAACTCAGAAATTAGCCAATTGCAGCAAGCGATCGCCAATAAACCGATTCAGCAACGTTATCTTGCTACCCTCACTCCCTTAATTAGCAAAAAATTTGCTGATATCAAAGCAACAGTTAACCTCCGCAAAACGAAAGGAATTGCAGCATCTCAGCCAGTTCTAGTACAGCAGTCCAAGCAGCTGACGGATAAGATTGAAATTACTCTCAGTGAAATGGAAAAAGCTGAGAATCGAGCATTGACGCAACAATCTCAAGCAGCAGAAAAAAAGGCAAAAGAAACAATATTTGTCTTTTTAAGTGGAATTATCCTCAACTTTTTAATTCTTAGTTTTGTTTACTACTTAATTCAGCGCGAACTTACCCAGCGTCAGCAAATAAAGGTTGCTTTAGAACAAGAGCGCGATTTTACTTTTGCTGTGGTTAATATGATTGTTTCTTTAGTAGTAGTACTTGACTCACAAGGAAAAATTGTTCGCTTCAATCGCTCTTGTGAACAAACAACTGGATATTTCTTTGATGAGGTGAAGGGTAAGTATTTCTGGGATCTGTTCTTAGTTTCAGAAGAACTAGAGCCTGTAAAAGCTATCTTTAATAATATCCGTGCTGGTCACTTTCCTAACCATCAAGAAAACTACTGGCAAACACGAAATGGAAGTCGCCGCCTAATTGCTTGGTCAAACACAGCTTTGTGCGACAAAACAGGTGCAGTTGAATATGTAATCTCTACTGGCATTGATATTACCGACTCCAGGCAAGTACAGGAATCGCTGATCAAGACAACAACACTTCAGCAGGCAATTTTGAATAGCGCTAACTACATGATCATTTCAACAAATGTAGACGGCACAATCATGACATTTAACGCAGCAGCCGAGCAAACATTGGGATATACGGCAGCAGAGATAATTGGAAAAACTACTCCTCTAATCTTTCATGATGAAGCAGAAGTAGTGCAACGCGCACAGGAACTATCTAGGGAAATCGGAGTAGCAATTAACCCAGATTTTGAAGCTTTTATTGTCAGAGCGCAACGTGGTCAAAGCGAGGAACGCGAATGGTCTTATGTCCGCAAAGATGGTAGCCGCTTAAGTGTCCTAGTTTCAATGACAGCTTTACGCGATGCAAATGGCATAATTACGGGTTTTCTGGGAATTGGCAGCGATATTAGCGATCGCATTCAAGCAGAAAAGGCATTGCGTGAAAGTGAAGAACAGTATCGAGCCTTATTTGAAAATGCTAGCGATTTGATTCAGATTGTTGGCTCTAATGGTCAGTTTATATTTGTAAATAGTGCTTGGCAAAAAACACTTGGCTATAGTGAGGTAGAAATTGTTAACCTTTCGATATTTGATACTATACATCCTGAGCAGCGATCGCACTATCTCAAGCTATTTCAACGGGTAATATCTGGCGAAGATGTTGAAAAGATTGCCGCTACATTGATAACTAAATCCGGTGAAAAAATTGAAGTAGAGGGAAGTATTAATTGTAAATTTACTGATGGAAAACCAGTTTCTACGCAGTGCATTTTTCACAATATTACTGAACATAAGCAAGCAGAGTTGGCACAGCAGGAAGCCAATGAACAACTTAGTATCTGGGTAAATGAATTAAAACAACGCAATCGTGAAATTACTCTACTCAGCGAGATGACAGATGTTCTCCAAGCTTGTCTCACAGTTGAGGAAGCCTACGTTGCAGTCCCTTCTTTGGTACAACCTTTATTTCCTAACGCATCAGGTGGGCTTTTTTTAATGAATGCCTCAAAAACTTTAGTAGAATCTACAGCAACTTGGGGTTCTACACTACTTGCTAGCGAAAAGATATTTACGCCTAATGATTGTTGGGCATTGCGGCGAGGGCGATCGCATTTAGTCGAAGACGCAGATAATGGTTTGTTATGTAAACACCTCCACCATGCCTTGCCAGCTCAATCTCTATGTGTACCAATGATGGCGCAAGGAGAAGCATTAGGTGTGCTGTATTTAAATTCTTTTGAATTGGGACAATTTACAGAAGCGAAACAACACTTAGCAACAACAGTTGCTGAACATATTGCTCTAGCTTTGGCAAATTTAAAACTACGTGAGACACTACACAACCAAAGTACTCGCGATCCGTTGACAGGTTTATTCAATCGGCGTTATATGGAAGACTCGCTAGAACGAGAAATCCATAGATGCGATCGCAAACAGCAACCACTCTCGGTGATGATGATCGATATTGACCACTTCAAGCGGTTCAATGACTCGTTTGGTCACGAAGCAGGTGATACTGTATTACGCGAATTAGGACAGTTTCTGCAAAGATATGTCCGGGGTTCAGATATTGCTTGTCGTTACGGTGGTGAAGAATTTACGCTAATTCTACCAGAGGCATCAATAGATGTTACCCAAAAAAGAGCCGAGCAACTGTGCAATGATATCAAGCATTTAAATCTAGAGAATCGTTATTATGCCCTCGGTTCACTCACGCTTTCTATTGGAATCGCTAGCTTTCCTACTCATGGTTTATCTCTAGAAGCTGTAATTCGAGCGGCTGATGCGGCGCTGTATATTGCTAAGAAGGAAGGACGCGATACTGTAAGGGCTGCCGCTTAAGGTTCGCGTTATGATTGCCTGATAATTTTTTAATCCTTTTGGTTGATGAATATGCTAGAGCAAATAGCTGTAATACTATTAATTTTTTCTACTTTATAATTGCTAACCAATAGTTAAATATGGTTTTCCGTAGTGTAAATTACTAAATTAATCTTCTGTTATGCCCCTAGAGGGGATGTTACGCTATGTATAGATAGTATGGGTACTTTATGGGCTACGTGCTACAAGCTCAAATTAAAGCTCCAAGTATCTTCAATATTGTTAAAAGCATAAAAATCTACTAAGCGAGGAACGTAAATTGGTTGCCACCCCGGAAAAACAGCAACAACAGACATCTAAGCAACTTCCTGGCAATGACCGAGTTGCGGTTTTACTTATGGGCTACGGCGAAGTCGAAAGCTATGAAGATTTCGCTAACTATAACGAACAAGCTTTAAATCTACTCACAGCTAAATTTGCCCCAGTGCCAACATGGATTTATCCACCGTTAGCAAAGATTTTGGCGCTGTTTGATCGCCACGAGTGGGATCACCAACACGATCATTTTGTATCGCCTCACAATGCTATTTTTGAACAGCAACGCGCTGGAATTGAGAAGTATCTGCAAGAAAAGTGGGGCGATCGCCTGAAAGTTTTTAAAGCCTTCAACTTCTGCGCCCCCTTCCTACCCGATCAAGTTCTCGCAGAAATCAAAGCCCAAGGATTCGATAAGCTACTAATTTATCCTCTGTTGGTTGTCGATTCAATCTTTACCAGTGGAATCGCTGTCGAGCAAGTTAATAACGCTTTATCTGCGTTAGCTGATGAGAATGAACACTGGGTGAAAGGACAGCGCTACATTCCTTCGTTTTACAACGAACCAGCATACATCGAACTGATGGCTCAAATGGTTGAGGAGAAAATTGCTACTGATTTAGCAGCTGCATATTTACCCTCACAAATCGGCATCGTGCTAATGAATCACGGTTGTCCTCACAAAGCAAAAGGTTTCACTTCCGGAATTGTTGAGAGTCAGGCACTCTACGACGCTGTACGAGATGAACTGATCAACCGTTATGCCCTAATTTCAGTAGGCTGGCTCAACCATGATACACCCCTGATTGAGTGGACACAGCCAAATGCTTTTGTAGCAGCGAATAACCTAATTGATTTAGGTGCAAAAGCAATTGTTTTGATGCCGATTGGTTTTGCTACAGAAAACCACGAAACTCTGTTAGACGTAGATCACATTATTCATGCCCTACAGCGCAAGCACCCAGAGGTAACTTACATCCAAATGCCCTGCGTTAACGATCGCCCTGAGTTCTTGAAAATGGCGGCTGAGTGGGCGAATCCTCAAATTGCTGATTTATTGGCAGAAAGCGCGATCGCTGTTAACCCTCAGTTAGCTGTACCTCATCACGATCACCATCACGATCATGACCATGCTCATCACCATCATCACTAAGCTATCAGCTTTTTAAGAGTTTATAGGGTGGGCATTGCCCACCTTATTTTATGCTCTACGCAACTCCTTGCAGTTTGCGGGTATTTTCAACTAAACTCTGAGCAAACTGATCAAAACGCTGCGAGACTTTTTCATCCAGAATTTTCCCATCAGAACTAAAAGCTTTCCAAGCTTGTCCAACTGCAATTTGCTCTGGAATTACCCAAGCGTGTACCCAACGCATAATAACTCGCAAGTCATTTAAAGCATTACTGTTAGATTGACCACCCAAAACGCTAATTAATCCTGTTACTTTGCCATCAAGCTGTTCAAAGTCCATCAGATCCAAAGCATTTTTTAAGACACCGCTAACGCTACCGTGATACTCAGGTGTCGCCAGAATTAATCCGTCTGCTTGCTTTACGGTATTACGCAACCGTTCTACATCGGGGTAGTTTGAATAGTCGTCTTCCCCGTTGCAAAACGGTAATTGCATTGTCCGCAAGTCCAAAATTTCCATTTCTGCACCCAGCGCTTCTACCCTAGCACTAGCCAAATTTAGAGCTATTTGGCTATACGAGTTAGGTCGTAAACTACCGCCAATACCAACAATTTTGACCATTGAATTGCTCCTTTATAGAGTGCTGTGTGTTATTCCAAACAAGAGCGGCGAATCTTACAGTGTTTGGACTATTAGGCTAACGCGCTTGAGCTAGCGAACTTATTTAACAAGTTTAACTAAATTATTGATAAATGTAATCATTACGAGTATGACTTAATGATAACGATTTGTACTCTTCTTTGTCAAATACAAGTCTAGGAAAGCTAACAAAACACTAGAAAAGCCTGAATAAAAGCATTTTGAAGAATGTGTGATCAACTCTACTGAGATAGGGAAGTTACACTAGATTTTGGAAGGATTATTTGAAAAAGTCACTTAAGCTTAGGCAGACTGTTAATCAGCAAAGTGCCTGGGTTGAGGAAATAGACACAGAGGAATTCAATATGAAGGGTTCGCGGAAACAGGTATTGATGCAGCGCTCGTCAGGCAGGGCTTTCACTGGTGTGGGCTTTAAGAGGCAAGCCGCCTTTAGCGGTATTGCAGCGAGTTTGATCATTTTGCAGTCAATAATTGTCGGTACTCCAGCACTAGCGCAAAAAGAAGACAGTAACCCCCTAACTTATGGCGAGTTATTAGAGAAAATTGATGCGGGCGAAGTTAGCAAAATAGAGTTAGATCAAGCACAACAAACGGCACAGGTTCAACTAAAGGGGGAAAAGGCAGATGCACCTTTGCAAGAAGTAATACTGTTGGATCAAAACCCTGAGCTAATTGAAAAAATCCGTAATAAACAAGTTGATTTAGAAGTGCGTTCTTCTGCCGAAGGTAGAGCAGCTGTAGGACTTTTAGCTAACTTGATCTGGATTTTGCCATTGATGTTTTTAATGGTATTGTTCTTACGCCGTTCTGCTAATACTTCAAATCAAGCTTTAAACTTTGGTAAATCAAAAGCCCGCTTTCAAATGGAAGCTAAAACAGGGATTACATTTAACGATGTTGCTGGTATTGATGAAGCTAAAGAAGAACTGCAAGAAGTTGTGACGTTTCTGAAGCAACCGGAACGTTTTACGGCAATTGGCGCGCGGATTCCTAAAGGTGTCTTGCTCGTTGGTTCCCCTGGTACTGGAAAAACTCTACTTGCAAAAGCGATCGCAGGCGAAGCAGGAGTACCATTTTTTAGTATTTCCGGCTCAGAATTCGTCGAAATGTTTGTCGGCGTTGGTGCTTCACGGGTGCGTGATTTGTTTAAAAAAGCCAAAGAAAACGCCCCCTGTATAATCTTTATTGATGAAATTGATGCAGTGGGTAGACAGCGCGGTGCTGGAATTGGCGGCGGTAACGACGAAAGAGAACAAACTCTTAATCAGTTGCTGACTGAGATGGATGGATTTGAAGGCAACACGGGGATTATTATTATTGCTGCTACCAACCGTCCTGACGTATTAGATTCCGCGTTATTGCGCCCTGGACGCTTTGATAGACAAGTGATGGTAGATGCACCGGATCTCAAAGGGAGGCTGGAAATTTTAAGTGTCCATGCGCGAAACAAGAAACTTGATGAGTCTGTCTCATTAGACGCGATCGCCAGACGTACTCCAGGCTTCACTGGAGCCGACTTAGCGAACTTGTTAAACGAAGCGGCAATTTTAACAGCTAGACGGCGTAAAGACGCTATCACACTGCTTGAAATTGATGATGCTGTTGACCGCGTAGTTGCTGGAATGGAAGGCACACCATTGGTAGATAGCAAGAATAAGCGACTAATTGCCTACCACGAAGTCGGACACGCCTTGTTAGCAACTTTGTTGAAAAACCATGATCCCGTGCAGAAAGTAACTCTGATTCCACGCGGACAAGCACAGGGACTAACTTGGTTTACGCCCAACGACGAACAAGGATTGATTTCGCGTTCTCAGCTATTGGCAAAAATTACAGCTACCTTGGGCGGTCGAGCGGCAGAGGCTATTGTATTTGGTAAAGGTGAAGTAACTACTGGTGCAAGTCAGGATTTACAACAGATAACAAATTTAGCGCGGCAGATGGTAACAAAGTTTGGGATGTCAGACTTGGGGCCACTTTCCTTGGAAAGCCAGAATAATGAAGTGTTTTTGGGACGCGATTGGATGACAAAATCGGAATATTCTGAAGAAATAGCCGCCCAGATTGATGCCCAGGTACGAGAGATTATTGGTCATTGTTACCGACAGGCGTTAGAACTCCTGCAAGAAAATCGCACAGTTATGGATCGCTTGGTGGATTTATTGTCGGAGCAGGAGACAATTGAGGGCGAACAGTTCCGCCAAATTGTCGCCAAATATTCCCAGTCACCTGAACAACAGTTAGCTGTTTCTCGTTAGAAGTTAGGAATTAACAGAGCGAGCGAGCAGGATTGCCTCTCGCTCGTCTCTATTTTCTAGCTGATGACTGCAAAGTCCGATTAGATTGCTGTGCGTACATAGCCCGTAGAACTAGGGCAGGATCTACATAGTTGTTGGCATATTTTAGTCCCCAGTGGAGGTGAGGGCCTGTGGTGCGTCCCGTCATTCCTACACGCCCAATCCGAGTTCCACCGCTTACTTGCTGCCCTTCCCAAATTTGGAGTCCACCTTCACGATCAATTAGATAACGATTACTGCCTTGGGTTTCAACGTGACCTTTCATGTGGCAGTAGGTGTGTTCCCAGTTTCCCGATTGAACCACAATATGGGTTCCGCAACCAGTTTTATCAGAAACCTTAATTACTTTACCTGCCCACCAATTGCGGATGTAACTTCCTTGGGGTGCGGCAAAATCTAATCCTCGATGAAATTCCCAGGTAGAACCGCCAGTTGCAGAGCGACGATAGCCAAAAGGAGAAGTATATGCTTGAAAGTTCTCAACCGGAAACGAGGCTCCTTGCCAACTGTTCCCAGTTGCTATTTGTTCTTCAACTTCTACAGCCTTTACAGTTTGTTGATGCCATAGCAATGTTGGCACACTCACAAGACTAAGCGCGGCCAAAAATAGACTTTTTGCAGAATGGACAAACTTTTTTTTCTGCTTGTTTTGGGATGTAGATGCTTGCTTCATACTTTGTACTCCTCAACTAAATATTGAAACCCAGTGTTTTGCAGCACTATTACCACATAAACTGTAATGATTGTGACTCTTAAAATACAGCAGTGTAGAAAATTGGCAAAATTACGCACGTGAACAGACAATTTTCAGGCATGAATTTGTATATTAAGGGGACTGATAGAAAGCAAGAAGTGTAGCGGATACTTCCAGCTTGCCAGAGTAGCCTTTGACAACAAACCTTCAAAAACTTAGCGTTAGCTATTATTGATATCCAAGCGAGATTTTACTGAGAAATTAAAATATTTTTATACTTGAATAAAAGTGTAATATAAGAAATTTACGGTAGTAAAAAAGCAAATTTTATGCATTTGAAAACCAGTCATCGGGTTTTGCTGTTTGAGATAATTATGATTAGGTCTACAGAGTAGAACTTTAGCTAATTTTTCGCTATTAATGCTGTTGCTCACTTTACAGTAATAATATTGAGGAGAAATAAAGCATACTTTACAAAAATTTATACTTAGTGATCTAAAAAGCTTTTTTTCAAATCAGGCAAAAGCAATATAAGCATTTTTGTGAACATTGTGCTTTATCGTTAAAATTCTTTAGACAAAACATTTTAGTTTATTTATTCTCGTCACACCTCTTTGACTGATGCTGAGTGAAATTTTCCCGTTTAAGTTTGCTCTAGATACGACTGTAATCGCAGGTACAAGTTTGTGGTCTTTGGCACTGTATTTAGGTTTTCCCGCCGTAGGTGAATGGGTGATGCAGCAACTAAATCGCTGGTTTAACTTTGCCGAGCGATCGCTTTACACCAGTGCTGAGGAATTTGAAAGAACTAAGAGCGTTAGAGAATCCCAAAACGCTTTTTACGCTTCTATTTTCAGCATTGTGCCGTTTTTAGTTATTGGCGGCTTGTGCAACTACGGAGTCGAACTTAGTTTAGGTCGCAGCTGGGCAATTAGCATGGGCATACTGGCGTGTATGAGTTGTGGAGTTTATGAACTGGGGCGGCGAGATGGGCAATCTGGGGGTTAAGGGTTAGGGTGAGAAATTTTATATTTCTTCACCTGATCCCAACTCTTCAGACACCAAAATTGCTAACTTTTGGGCTGCTCCGGGTTGACCTCGAACTGCTCTTAGCCTGTCGCGCATTTGTTGGAGCTTTTCTGGGTGACTCAAAAAGTCTAGAGCTAGTTCCGCCACAGCTTGCGGCTGAAGTTTGCCCACAAGTTCTGGTACTACTTCTGTTTGCGCCCAGCGATTGGGCCATGCTAATAAACCTAACCGTTGTAACACTAGCCAGTTAATTGTCTTTGCCATCCCAGTTCCTACAAGGGGTAAATTCGCTAATAGACCTGGAAGACCATCCCAAGCCCGCATAGCATCCAATTGTTGAGTAGGCAACAAGACAATCATCGGTACAGCTAATGCCCCCAGTTCAGCAGTGTTGGCTCCTACGGTTGTTAGACAGAGGCTGCATTGAGATAACAAATCATAAGCAGGCGATCGCGTCCACAATTCTACACACAACCCAGTGGAAGTTTTAAGCAACGGAGGCTCCCCCATCACAAGTTCAGCTGCCACATCACCAAATTGCTGACTTACTGGATTTTGTTGAGGATCGGCAAAAGAAGCTAGGGTTGCCAAATCCAAAGTCGGAGCAACAAAAATCACAAACTTAGTTTGGGGACGTGAAGAGTAAATGTATTGCGCGATCGCCAAACTCAAAGGTACACCTTGAGCCAACTTCGCCGGCTTCGACCCCGGCAATATCCCAATCAATTCTAAATTGTCAGCCTCCTCCGCTCCTCTGCTCCTCTGCTCCTCCGCTCCCCCGCTCCCCTGCTCCCTTGCTCCCCCCGCTTCCGCCATCAAATCTCCAACGACAGCAAATTTATGGGCATATTTCGGCGAAACAGAAGCGATGAGTTCTGATTTCATCACTCCAAAGCGGTCAATTAAACTTTGCCACCGCGCTTCCCATTCGGCATAGACGACGGTGCGATAGCCTAGATGTCTACTAATCACGACGGGGAAGAACTGATCGCCTCCCAAGAATAAAACTACACCGCGATCGCGCCAGTCCCAGTTTGCTGCTGTTTTTCCCCACAACAAAAACCGCCAGAAATGCTTTGCTTCTTGTACTCTGTCAATCTCAGGGTAGCTACGGGCGATCGCTGCTTCAAAGCCACTAGCATTAGGACAAGGCGATAGTACAAGCGTAATCCGAACTTGAGCGCGATCGTTTCCTAGTTTTTGGCGCAACGCTTTGACGACTGGTCGTACCCAGGTTGTTACTTCTCCTGGGCCATTCGACAAAATTAAAATATCCATTGCTGCCATTAATTATTCCTATACTGCGTATATTCTTCATCAAAAATTGAGTGAATACTTCTGTTTTTGTCAATAAATATAAACAAATATTGCTGTTTTTATATCAAATTGTGTCAGATAAGTGCCAAAAGCCCCACTGGGTAAGCATTTTCTGGTAAAAAACTCTATATGACTAAAGAGAAGCAGAGAACACAGTATCATTGGAGTTCAACTGAATGTTCACTCAAGTTAAGTCCACCATCCGTCACATTGCCCCAGACAACCTGCGGGGACGTTCGTTAATTAAGGTGGTCTATGTGGTGCTAGAGTCCCAGTACCAGAGTGCATTATCTCAAGCTGTTCGCTCGATTAACCAGAATCATCCGAATCTAGCAATTGAAATTAGCGGCTACCTGGTTGAAGAACTCCGCGACCCGGAAAACTATGAGGGCTTCAAACGCGAAATTGCCGATGCCGATATTTTTATTGCCTCACTAATTTTTATTGAAGACTTGGCAGATAAAGTAGTGGCAGCGGTAGAACCGCACCGCGATCGCTTGTCTGTTTCCGTAGTATTTCCCTCGATGCCACAAGTGATGCGCCTCAACAAAATGGGCAGCTTTTCGATGGCTCAGTTGGGGCAATCTAAAAGTGCGATCGCCCAATTTATGCGGAAGCGCAAAGAACAATCAGGTTCCTCTTTCCAAGACGGAATGCTGAAGCTGTTACAGACTCTGCCGAAAGTGCTGAAATACCTGCCAATGGACAAAGCGCAGGATGCCAGAAACTTTATGCTCAGTTTTCAGTATTGGCTAGGCGGTTCTTCAGAAAACCTAGAGAACTTTCTGCTAATGCTGGCAGATAAATACATTCCCTCGCTTAACCACAAGGTGAAATTTCAGGAGCCTGTCACGTATCCTGATTTGGGAATTTGGCATCCGTTAGCTCCCAATATGTTTGAGGATGTCAAGGAATACCTCAACTGGTACAACAGCCGCAAGGATATTTCAGCTGATTTAAAAGATCCTCTGGCTCCTTGTATTGGACTTGTGCTGCAACGCACTCACCTAGTAACTGGTGATGATGCTCATTATGTGGCGATGGTGCAGGAACTCGAAGCGCTAGGCGCACGGGTAATTCCTGTTTTCGCTGGTGGACTGGACTTCTCGAAGCCAGTAGAAGCATATTTCTACGAAAGCGAGAAGCAAAACTCCTCAGCTCTAATTGATGTGGTGATATCCCTCACTGGGTTTGCGCTTGTAGGCGGCCCAGCAAGACAAGATCATCCTAAAGCAATTGAGGCGTTGAAACGATTAAATCGCCCTTATATGGTGGCGTTGCCCTTGGTATTCCAAACTACGGAAGAGTGGCAGGATAGTGATTTAGGGTTGCATCCAATTCAAGTAGCGTTACAGATTGCTATACCAGAACTAGATGGGGCAATTGAGCCGATTATTCTATCAGGACGAGATGGAACAACGGGGAAAGCGATCGCCCTCCAAGACCGGATTGAAGCTATTGCCCAACGCGCTATGAAGTGGGCTAACTTGCGTCGCAAGCCAAAACTCCAAAAGAAAGTTGCGATTACTGTCTTTAGTTTCCCCCCGGATAAAGGTAACGTTGGCACAGCTGCATACTTGGATGTATTTGGCTCAATTTACGAGGTAATGCAAGCTCTCAAGCATAATGGTTACGATCTGCCAGAATTGCCTCAGTCTGCCCAAGAACTGATGCAAGAAGTCATCCATGATGCCCAGGCGCAATACAGTAGCCCTGAACTTAACATTGCCTACCGAATGTCAGTACAAGAGTATGAACAACTAACACCCTACTCGCAACGGTTAGAAGAAAGTTGGGGACCACCGCCGGGACACCTGAACAGTGACGGGCAAAATTTATTAATTTACGGCAAATCTTTCGGGAATGTCTTTATTGGCGTACAGCCTACATTTGGTTATGAAGGCGACCCGATGCGGCTGTTGTTTTCGCGTTCTGCCAGCCCTCATCACGGTTTTGCTGCTTATTACACCTATTTAGAGCAACTGTGGCAAGCGGATGCAGTGCTGCACTTTGGTACGCATGGCTCGCTAGAGTTTATGCCAGGAAAGCAGATCGGAATGTCTGGGGACTGCTATCCAGATAATCTGATTGGCTCAATTCCTAATTTGTACTATTACGCCGCAAATAACCCCAGCGAAGCAACGATCGCCAAGCGCCGATCCTATGCTGAAACAATCAGTTATTTGACACCACCTGCTGAAAATGCAGGATTATATAAGGGCTTGAAGGAATTAAGTGAATTAATTGCTTCCTATCAAACTCTCAAGGATACAGGGCGGGGCATTCCGATCGTTAACACGATTATGGATAAGTGCCGGATGGTGAATCTAGATAAAGATATCGCTTTACCGGAGAAAGACGCAAAGGATATGACTGCTGAGGAACGGGATAACTTGGTAGGCATGGTGTACGGCAAGTTGATGGAGATTGAATCTAGGTTGTTGCCTTGTGGATTGCACGTCATTGGTAAACCTCCGACAGCAGCAGAAGCGATCGCCACTTTGGTTAATATCGCCGCACTTGACCGCAAGGAAGAGGAACTTCTCGGTTTACCTGGGATTATTGCCACAAGCATTGGGCGGGACATTGATGATGTTTATAAAGCAAGCGATCGCGGCATCTTAGAAGATGTCCAACTGTTGCAAGACATCACCCTCGCCACAAGGACAGCAGTTACCGCCCTTGTAAAAGCTCAAACAGATGCTGATGGGCGGGTCTCCAAGGTTTCCAAGCTCAACTTTTTCAACATGGGCAAAAAAGAGCCTTGGATTGAAGCACTGCACGAAGCAGGCTACCCCAAAGTTGACCCGCAAGCACTTAAACCGTTGTTTGAGTATCTGGAATTTTGCCTGCAACAAATCGTTGCTGATAACGAACTGGGAGCCTTGCTGAAAGCCTTGGAAGGTGAGTATGTCATTCCTGGCCCTGGTGGCGATCCGATCCGTAACCCGGACGTGCTACCTACTGGCAAAAATATCCACGCTCTTGATCCGCAATCCATCCCTACAACAGCTGCTATACAATCAGCCAAAATTGTTGTAGATCGCCTCCTTGCTCGTCAACGTTCTGAGAATGACGGCAAATGGCCGGAAACGATCGCCTGTGTTTTATGGGGAACAGACAACATCAAGACATACGGTGAATCTCTTGCCCAAGTCATGTGGATGGTAGGTGTACGCCCAGTACCTGATGCTTTGGGACGGGTGAACAAACTGGAACTGATTGATCTGCAAGAGTTGGGAAGACCCCGCATTGATGTAGTCATTAACTGTTCTGGTGTTTTCCGCGACTTGTTCATTAACCAAATGAATCTGTTAGATCAAGCGGTAAAAATGGCAGCTGAAGCGGATGAACCTCTGTCAATGAACTATGTCCGCAAACACGCGCTAGCGCAAGCAGAGGACATGGGCATTAACTTACGGCAAGCGGCTACGAGGGTCTTTTCTAATGCTTCTGGTTCCTACTCTTCTAATATCAATTTGGCAGTAGAAAACAGTACTTGGGAAAGCGAAGCTGAATTGCAGGATATGTACCTTAGCCGTAAATCCTTTGCCTTCACTTCTGATAATCCAGGCACGATGGAACAATCCCAAAAGATTTTTGAAACGACGTTAAAAACAGTTGATGTCACGTTCCAAAATCTGGACTCTTCCGAGATTAGCCTTACGGATGTCAGCCACTACTTCGACTCAGATCCGACTAAGGTTGTTGCTTCTTTGCGGGGTGATGGCAAGACACCAGCGTCATTTATTGCAGATACAACTACAGCTAATGCCCAAGTCCGCAGCCTATCCGAAACTGTGCGTCTAGATGCTCGTACCAAATTGCTTAATCCTAAGTGGTATGAGGGAATGCTAAATCACGGCTATGAGGGAGTAAGAGAACTCTCGAAGCGGCTGGTAAATACAATGGGTTGGAGTGCAACAGCAGGAGCCGTTGATAACTGGATTTACGAGGATACTAATGCCACGTTTATTCAAGATGAAGCAATGCGGCAACGCTTAATGAATCTCAATCCTCATTCTTTCCGTAAGGTTGTAGCTACTTTACTTGAAGTTAATGGTCGTGGTTATTGGGAGACAAGCGATACTAATTTGCAATTATTACGTGAACTATATCAGGAGGTTGAGGATCGAATTGAAGGAGTTGAATAGTTAGTAGGATAAATGTTAGTAGAGACACGACTCTTTGTGTCTCTACTAATTGAATTATTTGTAAGCCTAATACCTACGTCGTGCCTTAGAATTTAAATCTTTTTGGGCATTCTTTAGTGTGCTTTTATGAGCGTTATTAAATACTTTATCTCTTGTTCCTGATGCGGGCCTTAGCAGCTAATTGGAGGCAAAATCGTAGTAATTAGTAATATTTTGAGGCTCAATAGGTGTTTCGGGGAGTTAGGGGAGAAGAGCCTCCAACAAAGCACTCAGCAAGGCTTTGCCTCTCTTTTTGGCGTTGTGAACAAACTCGAAGAAACCCAAGTACAACGGTAGCTTTT
>JAHHHE010000019.1 GCA_019359535.1 Gloeocapsa sp. UFS-A4-WI-NPMV-4B04 | reverse complement strand
TCATGAAGTACGAGTGGATTGAATTGAGCGCTTACTCTAGCTGGCAAAGCTTAGTTGATTATGTGGAAAAAGTGCTGAGAGAATTTGGAGATAACTATGTAATTGATTTTGCATAACCACTTAGCATCAAGATTTAACAAGTACATAAGTATAAAAATTAATGAGTAGTTGGCAAATCAATCTAAAATTCTTGGCTTGCTAGCTGCTAATTTTTTGAGTCGCACATTAGCATAGAAGTGTGATTGATCTGTACAAACCCTTACGCTCTCTCAATGAAGGACACTGGTTCAAGCTGATCTGCGGAGCCAGTTTTCAACATCTACCTGCGGTTAGAAATTTAACATTGGCTTATACATTAGCGGGCGCTGACTGTATTGATGTGGCAGCTGATCCAGCCGTAATTGCAGCAGCTCAAGAAGGAATCCAAGTTGCCAATAAGCTAATAGATGGCAACCAGCGCCAATTTGGCTGTGTTGGATTGCCGCTATTGATGGTTAGCTTAAATGATGGGCAAGACCCGCATTTTCGCAAAGCTGAATTTGACCCAGTTCAGTGTCCAACTGGCTGCCCTCGACCTTGTGAAAAGATTTGTCCGGCTGGGGCGATTGTTTTTGAACGTGATAGAAACGAATCTGGGGTATTACAAGATCGCTGCTACGGCTGTGGTCGATGTTTGCCAATATGTCCTCAGCAGTTGATTTATGAGCGCTCTTATGTATCAACACCAGGAGCAGTAGCGCCTTTAGTCCTCTCAAGTGGGGTAGATGCCGTTGAAATTCATACACAAGTAGGGCGATTGTCCGAATTTGAGCGCCTGTGGAAAGCGATCGCACCCTGGGTTGACCAGCTAAAGTTAATAGCGATCAGTTGCCCTGATGGAGAAGGCTTAATTGATTACCTATGGAGCCTTCATAACTCAATTACCCCCCTTCCATGTCCCCTAATTTGGCAGACTGACGGGCGACCAATGAGTGGCGATATTGGTGATGGTACAACTCTAGCTACTGTGAAGTTAGGTCAAAAAGTCTTAGCAGCAGGATTACCTGGATATGTACAGTTAGCTGGTGGGACAAATAGCTACACCATTCCCAAGCTTCAGGCAGCAGGATTGCTCAAACGCAGGCAAGAGGCAAGCACGAGGCACGAGCAAGAAACTAACCTCTCGCCTCTTGCCTCTCGCCTCTCGCCTTTAGCTGGTATTGCTTACGGTAGTTATGCCCGTGTACTACTATCACCGATTCTTGACCAATTAGAGACAATAGAGATGAATAAATCTAGTGTTATGCCCATTGTGCGCTTGGAGGAAAACCCTGAATTACTTTGGCAGGCTGTAAAGCTTGCAGATTCTCTCGTTTCTCAACTGAAATCAGTTTAAAAGTGCTAAATAAAAAGCACTCCCCAAGCCCATTAACCTCTCGCTGTCGTTGAAATCACTCTTTGCAAGCATGGCAAGTACAGACGATCTCCAGAAATTACTAGATATTTTTCCACTAGATATTAGACAGGTTTTAGAGCAGCACCAAGAGCGGGACAATTTAATTGAAGTAGTTATGGATCTGGGCCGTCGCCCAGAAGCCCGCTTTCCGTTAACAGCAGAGTATCTTTCCGAAACACTCGTTTCTCAAGAACAACTGAACGATTGCATTCAAAGAGTAGGAGAATTTGGTGGGGATAATCGGGCAGGAATCGCCCAAACTTTGCACCGAATTAGCGCCATTAGAAACCGGACAGGAAGAGTCATTGGTCTGACTTGTCGCGTTGGTCGGGCAGTTTTTGGCACAATTGGTATGATCCGCGACTTGGTAGAAACGGGTCAGTCAATTCTGATGCTGGGTCGCCCAGGTGTGGGTAAAACAACTGCATTGCGGGAAATTGCGCGTGTTTTGGCGGATGACTTAAATAAACGAGTGGTAATTATCGACACCTCTAATGAAATTGCTGGCGATGGTGATATCCCTCACCCAGCAATTGGTCGGGCGCGGCGGATGCAGGTGGCTCGGCCAGAACTCCAGCATCAAGTGATGATTGAGGCAGTGGAAAACCATATGCCACAAGTGATCGTGATTGATGAAATCGGCACAGAACTTGAAGCAATGGCAGCTCGTACTATTGCGGAGCGTGGCGTACAACTGGTAGGTACTGCTCATGGTAATCAGATTGAAAATTTGATCAAAAACCCAACGCTGTCTGATTTAGTTGGCGGTATCCAGGCGGTCACACTTGGAGACGATGAAGCTAGACGACGACGCAGCCAGAAGACAGTTTTAGAGCGGAAAGCTCCGCCGACGTTTGATATTGCTGTAGAAATGCAGGAACGTCAGCGCTGGGTGGTACACGAAAGTGTCGCTGATATGGTAGACAATTTACTTCGGGGGCGTGAATCTATCCCGCAAGTGAGAAGCGTTGATGGCAACGGTCAGGTCACGATTACACGCGAGTCATCCGTAGCAAAAAGTATCAGACATGAGGCGAGAGAAGAACCAAGCCTCTCGCCACGCGAATTTCGCATCGAGCCTTTACAGTCAAATGGCTGGCGTGGCGCGGGAAAGATGCTACCAATGCCTCAAACGGGAGATCGAGAGCAAATTTCCAGAGAACGGGAATTTGATCGATTGCTGAATGAATCTTTCGAGCAGCCCGATCGCTTTGGTTACTTGAGCGAAAAAGCGGGACCAAATGGCGAAGATTTGCCGTTGCATATCTACCCGTATGGTGTCAGTCGCAACCAATTAGAGCAGGTGATCCAGGTGCTGAATTTGCCTGTTGTGCTGACAAAAGATATTGATAGTGCTGATGCAGTTTTGGCATTGCGATCGCACGTCAAAAACCACTCTAAGTTACGGCACATTGCTAAAGTGCGCCAGGTTCCAATTCACATGATCAAAGCCAGTGCAATTCCGCAAATTACTAGGGCTTTACGACGGCTGTTGCACATGGACGAACCCGATACAGCCGATGAACGCGAACTCAGTTTGTTTGCTCAAAGTGGTAGCGACGATGAACTCGACGCTTTGGAAGAAGCTAGACTTGCGGTAGAGCAAATCGTTATTCCCAAAGGACAGCCAGTAGAGTTACTTCCGCGCTCTGCTCCTGTGCGCAAGATGCAGCACGAACTGGTTGAACACTACCGTTTGAAGTCCAACAGTTTTGGTGATGAACCAAATCGTCGCCTGCGGATTTATCCGGCGTGATCAACGAGGACAAGTAAGGTGGGCAACGCCCACTTTACAACTTAATATTCTCAGTTTCTTGACAGATTAGGGTCAGTGACTGCTAAACTAAGTAAATGTGACATTGGGGCGTCGCCAAGTGGTAAGGCACCGGGTTTTGGTCCCGGCATCCCTAGGTTCGAATCCTAGCGCCCCAGCATTATTAGGACAGTGTGTAACAGCGCTGCCCTTTAATTTTTGTTGTGTGCAATAATTAATCAAAAAATTGCACCACAATCCTTGATAGCAAGTATGCCGACAATTTTAGCCCTCGACTTTGACGGTGTAATCTGCGATGGGCTAATTGAATATTTTGAGACTGCTTGGCGCACCTACTGTCAAATTTGGTCACATAGCAGCAAAACACCGCCTGATTTAGCCGATATATTCTACAGGCTGCGACCTGTAATTGAAACTGGGTGGGAAATGCCAGTTTTAATCAGAGCTTTACTGTTAGACATTCCAGAAGCGAAGATTTGGCAGGAGTGGGGTACTATTGCTCAACAGTTGTTAGCAGAAGCGGGTTTAATAGCAGCAGATATCGGCAAGAAACTGGATCAAATTCGGGATGAATGGATCAATACTGATTTAGATGATTGGCTGAGTCTACATCGGTTTTATCCGGGTGTAGTGGAGAAAGTAAGAGAGCTTGTCACAAGTCCGGTACAGCCAGTAATTATTACGACAAAAGAAGGTCGATTCGTCAGTCAATTGTTACAGCAACAAGGCGTGAATATGCCTGATGAGTGGATTATTGGTAAAGAGTCCAAGCGTCCGAAGCACCAAGTTATCCGTGAAGTGATGACAGCAGAAGATGAACCGCGCAGTCTGTGGTTTGTAGAAGATCGCATCAAAACATTACATTTGGTACAACAGCAACTAGACCTTGATGCTGTAAAGCTTTACCTAGCGGATTGGGGTTACAATACGGCATCTGAGCGAGAATCTGCTGACAATGATCCGCGAATTCAATTGTTGTCGCGATCTCAGTTTGTTCAAGATTTGTCCGACTGGCCTTAGTAACGATTAGCTATAGCAGTTACGCTAGGCAGCCTAAAAATTATTCCCACAGGTTTAACAATTAACTATAAGCTGAAGCTAATAGATAATAGCTAACTATGCTCGATTTAACGAAACTAGCAAAGTCTATGCAGGGCATCAGCCAGCATTTGACACTTGAGGCTGCTGCTAGTCGCCAGCGCTTAGAATTGGCGCAAGAATTACTTGCAGCTGCTTATATCAAACAGGCAGAGTTGGTAGAACGACAACAGAAATGGCGCGATCGCATTTTGTTTGCTGCTGCTACACCAGTTGAACCAATGAATTTAGGAATTGATTTGCCAGTTCCGCCACCTGTTCATACTGTCATTGCTACAGACGGTTCCCAAATTGCCCCCAATCACCACGAAATTGCCTACTGTTATTTGCTTAACGTAGGTCGGGTAATGTTGCATTATGGACAGAATCGGCAACCATTATTAGATAGCTTGCCAGAAGTTTTCTATCGTCCTGAAGACTTATATATTTCTCGCCAGTGGGGAATTCGGACTGAAGAATGGATGGGGTATCGGCGCACTGCCTCAGAAGCCATAGTATTGGCAGAACTAGCTGGCGCTGCTTTAATGTCTTTGCCAACACTAGCAATGGTCGATGGTTCGTTAATTTACTGGTTTTTGGAACAATTGCCAATTGAGGCGCGCGATCGCATTCTCCCCCCAATTCTTGACTCTTGGAGCCAGTTGCAAGACTTTGGGATTCCGCTAATGGGCTATGTCAGCGCCTCTCGCAGTGGTGAATCCCTCAATTTTTTGCGCCTGCAAGCGTGTCCCCACGAAATTCCAGATTGTGTTAGCTATTGTCCCAATCAACTCGAAAAAGCGCCTTGCCAGGTGCTAGAACCGCTAAGAGATACTGCACTATGGACAATGGGGTTAAAGCCAGGACAGCGCAGTGCGTTGTGGCGGAGTTCCGCCCGTATTCTCGATTTATATGGTCCGCACAGTGTTTATTTCTGTTATGTCCACGTCGGTACAGAAATTGCCCGTGTTGAAATCCCAGCTTGGGTAGCTGAGGATTCAGCACTTTTAGATCAATCCCTTGGTTTGATGCTGGCTCAAGTACAAAAAGGATATGGCTACCCAGTCGCTCTTGCCGAAGCTCATAATCAAGCAGTTGTACGCGGAGGCGATCGCGCTCGTTTTTTTTCCCTACTCGAACAGCAAATGATTAGAGCGGGTTTAAGGAATGTTGGTACTTCCTACAAAGAAGCTAGGAAACGGGGTAGCATTGCGTAGTGGGACAAGGGGTTAGGGATCAGGGATCAGGGACTAGGAAAAACTCCTAAAATTGAGGTTCATCTGTCAGAGTTTCAATCAACAAATCCACCTGCTGCTGTCGCTGTTGTAAAAATGTTTCGCACTGACGCAGATACTCAACAGCTGCCGTGAATTGCTCAAACACTTGCTGTAATTCCAGCTCACCCGCTTCAATAGAAGCAATTATTGTTTCTACTTCAGCAACAGCCGCTTCATAATTCCAGTCTTCTTGAACTGGCACAGTACCTAGATCAGAACGAGAGACACCTTTAGGTTTAATCATATTTCGCAGTAAAGAGCATATTATTCTTGGCGCTCTTGGCGTTTTGGCGGTTCGATAATATTAATTATTGCTTTGAATCCAAGATTTCCTTTACTTCGACCTTAACCCGACCTTGATTCAGTTGAATCAATAATTCCTGTCCTCGTTCTAAGCCCGCAGTTGAACGAGCGATCGCTCCATTCTCCTGTCTTACCACAGCGTAGCCCCGTTTCAACACACTTTTAGGATCAAGGGTTGCTAGCTTTGACTGCAACAACTGGCAGTGCTGAGATGCCCTTTGGAATCGCTGCGTCGTTAACTGGAGCAATTTTTGACGCTTCCAATCCAGTGCCTGTTTTTCTTGCTGAATTTGCTGATCTAAGCGGAGATGTCGTAAGCGGTTGTGGAGTTTTTGCACTTGGTTATGAGCTATTTGCGATCGCTGACTTACAGCTTCATGCAGTGCTATTATCCGTTGTTGATGTTCGTGATAAAGTTCAGATAGTTGAGGAACAACTTGTTCAGCAGCAGCAGTGGGAGTATGAACACAAGCATCAGCAACTAAGTCCGCTAAAGACTCATCTCGCTGATGACCAATGCCAGTAATTACCGGAATAGCACAATTAGCGATCGCCCTCACTACTCTTTCATCATTAAAACAAGCCAGTTCCTCAACTGCTCCACCTCCCCGCGCTAAAATTAACACTTCGGCACGATTATCTGCTTCTACTCGCTCAATTGCCGCCACAATCGATCCTGGTGCTTGTTCACCTTGGACAAGTGCGGGGGAAAACAGCACGTGCAAACCTGGATAACGTTCCTTGAGAGTTTTTTGAATATCACCCCAAGCAGCCGCAGACGACGAAGTGACGACAGCAATAACTTGAGGATGAGTAGGAAGCGATCGCTTGCGTTCTAAAGCAAACAATCCCTCTGCTTCTAAGCGATTTCGCAATTGTCGGTAGCGTAATGCTTGTAAACCTTCTCCGGCTGGTAAAGTCTGCCATACCGTCAACTGATATTGTCCGCGCTGAGGATAAAGCCGAATACTGCCTAAAACAATTAGCTGTTCGCCTTGAATGGGCATCTGTACCAGGTTTTCTAGCTGGCTTTGCCATACTACACAGCTAATAGCCGCTTTTGTATCTGGATCTTGAAGTGTAAAAAACAACCCGCGACGATGGTGATTAGTGCTGGAAACTTCCCCAGTCACCCAAACCTGGCGTAAGGTGCGATCGTGTTCTAACAGCGCCTGAATGTAAGCGGTTAATCCAGCCACCGAAAGCGCTGTATCTGGCACTGAAGAATCGAGAAGATTGAAAGTCATCGCACACATTTGAGAAACAAATTGCTGAAGGCGGTTTTTTACAAGCGATCGCCCTAAAACTAGACTAGCTGTTATCCAAACGAAAATAGCAAAGTATTTTTAGACTTCTAAATTAGACTGTTAATAGTACATCGTTGTTTAACAAGTATTGTCAGGGAATTATTTAGTTTCTCCAAATGATTGGTCACTGATTGTTTTTAGGCTATGCCTTGCCTTAGTAGTTGGTGCAATTATCGGCTTGGATCGAGAACTTAGCCACAAACCAGCTGGTTTAAGAACTCATATGCTTGTAAGTTTTGGTTCAGCTTTGTTTGTTCTTATACCTCTCCAGTTGATGACAAGTCCAGACAGTCAAAATGAACTCAGCCGCGTGATTCAAGGCATTGCATCTGGTGTAGGATTTCTCGGTGCTGGGGTAATCTTGCGTGACTCTCAACAAAAATTAAAGGTAGTTGATGTTCACGGACTAACCACGGCGGCCGCAATTTGGGTTGCAGCTGCCTTGGGAATCGCTGCGGGTTGTGGATTGTGGCAAATGGGATTAATTGGTGCTTTGATGTCTTTGGTGGTTCTGAGAGTTTTTAAGAATTTAGAGAAATACAATAAGTAGAATGGTTATTACAGCGACAATGGAAGTTAGTCCTTTATTTGGATAATCGCTACATTTTTTAAGATCGGCTAATTCAAATTCTTTTTTGCTTGCTTTATGTTATTTCATCGTCATAAAGCGGTAGTGCTGCAAGTATTTCACCAATTTGAAAGATTAGTATAGACTTTATAGCTTCATTAAAGGGGGAACGCGATCGCTATGGGCATGACTTTAACCGAAAAAATTTTAGCTAAAGCTTCAAGACGTTCTGTAGTTCAGCCAGGGGAAAATATCTGGGTTGATGTTGACGTATTGATGACTCATGATGTTTGTGGCCCGGGTACTATCGGCGTTTTCAAACGCGAATTTGGTGCTGATGCCAAAGTTTGGGACTCAGAAAAAATCGTTTTAATTCCAGATCACTACATTTTCACGGCGGACGAACGCGCTAACCGCAACGTCGATATTCTGCGCGACTTTGCCAAAGAGCAAGGAATCAAATATTTTTACGACATTAGCGATCGCGCCGACTTTAAAGCTAATCCAGATTATAAAGGTGTTTGTCACATTGCCCTAGCCCAAGAAGGTCACACGCGCCCTGGCGAGGTTTTATTTGGTACAGATTCCCATACTTGTAATGCTGGTGCTTTCGGTCAATTTGCCACAGGTATCGGAAATACTGATGCTGGCTTCATTATGGGTACTGGCAAGCTATTGATCAAAGTTCCGGCAACAATGCGCTTTGTCCTGAATGGAGAAATGCCAGATTATCTATTGGCGAAGGATCTGATTTTGCAAATTATTGGTGATATTTCTGTTGCTGGTGCGACTTACCGCACAATGGAATTTGCTGGTGAAACGATCCAGAACCTGACGATGGAAGAGCGAATGACGCTGTGCAATATGGCGATTGAAGCTGGTGGGAAGAATGGCACAATTGCTGCCGATCAAACCACGTTTGATTATGTCCAGGCTCGGACAAATAAGCCTTTTGAGGCAGTGTACACCGATCCTGATGCTCAATTTTATAGCGATCGCGCCTATGATGTTTCACAGCTAGAGCCAGTAGTTGCTCAACCCCACTCACCAGATAATCGCGCTTTAGCTCGTGAATGCCGCGATGTTAAAATTGACCGTGTTTATATCGGTTCCTGCACAGGTGGAAAAACTGAGGACTTTATTCACGCTGCCCGCATTCTTAAGGGTCATAATGTTAAGGTTCCCACTTATTTAGTACCAGCCACTCAAAAAGTCTACGAAGACTTGTTTACCCAGAAGTACGAAGGGCAAACGCTATCAGAAATTTTCCTGGCATCAGGCTGTATTGAACCAGCAGCTCCCTCCTGCGCGGCTTGTCTAGGCGGTCCCAAAGATACCTTTGGGCGGATGAATACGCCAGAAGTTTGTGTCTCAACTACAAATCGTAATTTCCCAGGCCGCATGGGTGAAAAAACAGCACAAATTTATTTAGCTTCGCCATACACAGCAGCAGCTTCAGCGCTGACAGGCTATGTAACTGATCCCCGCGAGTTTCTGAGTTAGATTCTTGTAGTATCTTCCTGTTTTTTTCTAAATAAGGTTATATTGTTTCCTGCCAAGGCAAACATTAACAGTGAAGATACTCATATCTACTAAAATGCTGGCTATAGCTAATTGTCTTCTTTGTTCTTCACAGGATATAGAGCCAGATAAGTAGGTAGGCATAATTAAACATTGTTTTGTGACAGATAGGTTGATAGGGGTAGCTATGGTATGCAGTTGCATCCGAACATAACCCTACTTAATACCGATTTGTTATTTACCTACCTACTTAATAAGTCCTTTTAGCTTGACGCATTAGAAAGGCGAACAAAAACGATGAGTTTACCAAGAATCATAGAATCTCTCAACGACCTTAGTTTGTCCCAAAAGTTGGGTGCTTTAGGTTTATGTATCGGTGTTGGAACTTTGATAAGTGTCCCAGCATTTTCAAAGCGGAATTTAAACACTGCTAAAACTACTCAACAGCCTTCACAGACAATTGTTATCCCTCAAGTTCCAGCTACTAGCGGCCCTACAACTGTGCCAAGTCCCTTGGCATCATCTCAAAATGCTACGATTTCCCCCAGCACAAACACATCTAAGGGTGTGAATACTCCTGCCAGTACCACAGTCTACGATACTGTGAAAATTCCTAAAGATTCTGGGAGCAGTTCCGGCAGCACGAATACAAATAGCGAGTCTGTTACTACTCCTGATCGCACAACCAATTCTAGCGATTCTTCGACAACTTCCGACAGCACAAGAGTGCCTGCTACTACTTTCAATATTCCTAACGCTGGTATAACTTCCGGTAGCACGATTACAGATAGCGGGTTTTTCGGATATCCAAACAGCACAACATCGCCTAACGGAGAGCCAACTACTCCTAGCAGTACGTTTACGCCAGATAACGTAGCTCCAAACGTTGGCACAGCTCCTAACACAATATCGCCTAATGGAGAGCCAACTACTCCTAGCAGTACGTTTACGCCAGATAACGTAGCTCCAAGCGTTGGCACAGCTCCTAACACAATATCGCCTAACGGAGAGCCAACTACTCCTAGCAGTACGTTTACGCCAGATAACGTAGCTCCAAGCGTTGGCACAACTCCTAACACAACATCGCCTAACGGAGAGCCAACTACTCCTAGCAGTACGGTTGCGCCAGATAACGTAGCTCCAAGCGTTGGCACAACCCCTAACACAACATCGCCTAGCGATATAACTATTCCTAGTAGTATGGCTACGCCAAATAACTTTGTAGTTCCTAGCGAGAATTTGGCAACTCCCACTCCCACAACATCGCCTAGCGCTTCTTCAATGACTCCTAGCAGTATGGCTACACCAGATAACAGCGCTTCTTTAACGACTCCTAGCAGTATGGCTAGTCCAAATAACAGCGCTTCTTTAACGACTCCTAGCAGTATGGCTAGTCCAAATAACAGCGCTTCTTTAACGACTCCTAGCAGTATGGCTAGTCCAAATAACTTTGTACCTAGCGAGGTGATAACTCCTGCCACAACATCATCTAGCGTATCTACTACCACTGCTGACAGCATAACCAGTCCTAACAAATACTAAACTTAGGCTAGTTACGATCGCTCCTGATAAATCCATTCGGAGTAAAAACCTTAAACATCTTACTCTCAGCTATCCATGATTATTTTGGTGATGGGTGTTTCTGGCTCAGGCAAAACTACCGTCGGTCAGTTACTCGCAAAATCACTTGGTTGGGAATTTTGCGACGCTGATGCTTTACATCCAGTAGCCAATATTGAGAAGATGAATCGTGGTATCCCCTTGGATGATACAGACCGCGAGCCTTGGCTGGAGCAACTAGAACAAGCGATCGCTCAGTGGTTGCAGGAGAATAAAAACATGGTATTAGCCTGTTCTGCTCTCAAAGCTGCCTATCGCCAGATTCTCTTGCAAGACAAAGAACGCATCAAGCTGATTTATCTCAAGGGGGATTTTAAGATAATTCAGGAGCGGTTAATAAAGCGCCCTCATCACTATATGTCGCCAGAACTGTTGCAAAGTCAGCTAGATACTTTAGAGGAGCCATCAGAGGCAATAACAATCGATGTCTCACAGCCGCCAGAGGTAGTTGTGCGAGAAATTAAAACTAAATTGAGGATTTAGGAATTTTGCCTTTGGTGGAGAAAAGCTGCAACTTCAGCGCTGGTAGGTTGAGATGCGATCGCGCCTGGCTTCATAGTAGTTAATGCTCCGGCTGCACTGGCATACGTTACAACACTTTTAGCGGTTTCTGGATCGCCAAGACTTTGAATACCCAATTGACACAACTGATGAACGAAGCCAGCTACAAAACTATCACCTGCTCCAGTTGTGTCTACCACTTCAACTGAAAAACCAGGTATTTTACCTTCGTTTTCACCAAGGCAGTAAGCACAGCCTTTCTCCCCAGCTGTTACTAATACTCCCTCGACAGAATTTAGTCGATAGGTAATTGCCCCTGGATCTGTAGTGTCAAATAGCCATTGAGCTTCTTCGTCAGAAAGTTTGAGAAAATCAATGCGCTTAAATAATTCTTGGATAATTTGACGCGCAGTGTCAGGGTTAGACCAAAATACAGGTCGCCAGTTGACATCAAGTACAATCTTGACATCGTACTGCTCTGCGAGATCGAGGGCGCGGATGATACTAGCGCGGCTATCTGGATAAGCCATTTCCAGCGTACCCAAGACTAAAAAATCTGCTGCTTCAAATAACTGAATCGGTAACTGCGCTGCTTGCAGGTGTGTGTCGGCAAATTGAGTTGTGTCATTCTCGCCAAATCCTGCAAAAGTGCGATCGCCTTCTGCGGAACGTACTACATAAACTTGCCGAGTTGGTGCTGTGGGATGGCGCTGTACTCCAGTTGGATCTACACCCACTTGTTGTAACAACTGTACCAATTTGTCCCCTGGTTCATCCTCACCCACACAGCCGATAAAGCCAGCACTCGTGCCTAATTTAACTAACGCGCAGGCAACATTTGCTGGTGCGCCGCCGGGATAGGGTGTCCAAGATTTCACTTGTTCAAGCGATCGCCCTAACTGATCTGCTAGAAGATCAAACAAAATTTCACCAAGGCAAAGCACACGCGGATTGCTCATCTGTTTTCCAAGGCTAGAGACTTTCACTATATTTGCAGGATTAGTGCAATAAAGCCGCGCTTGCGAGTATTTTATGTAAAAAAATGTACTAGCTGTCACCGTAGCTTTGAATCAATTATCAGGCTAATAGCTGAAGTCGGATTTATCTGATTAAAACCAATGAAGCAATAATCATCTGTTTGTACGACTCACACCTTGCACGAAATGTTGTTGTTCACAACTTAAGTTCTACGCTAATAGCTCAAGTGCTTATTTTCTAAAAAGAATCCAAAAAATTCCCTAGTTCTCTTTTACAGAACTTTCGCTATCAGCCTGGGGTTTAAACCCCAGGCTAGCTGTCAGAAAGGTTAAACCAGTACCTCAATTCCTGCAAGTGAAGCAAAGTTTACTTCTGCCTTGAATTGAATGTTGAGTACACCGTCGTTAACCTGTATACCTTCAATTGGTACTACCACAGACCTCAACGCGCCCCCACTTGCGGCTGTAATATCGAAGTTATCAAGCACATTAACACCCTCTATGCCGATATCGAAAATCCGTTTACCTGCACCACCAGCAGGTTTACCCGGCGCACCCCAGTGCAATTCGGCAAAGTGCAGCCGCACATCTACCTTTCCGGGCGTATCAATCGGAAGGTTGAATGTGATCATCCCAGAAGGATCGCTTACTCTGCCTCGATAGGTCTGATAAAGCGTGTCGTTATTCGTATTAGCGATCGCAGGTGCAGGAGTACCACCATTTTCAGCCGGAGCGTCTGGTGGGTCAAATAAACCTGTATCCGCAGACCAAACATTACCAGTAGCACTATCTGTATAAGCCGAGCTACTGCCTACATCAATCCGATGTAAAGCTGTGCGAACAGCTGTTGTTTCACCAGAGGCGATTCCAAATGAGTCAAAGGTTAATGTAATTGGCGTTGAACCTTTACTGGAGGTAATGATGCCTGCCTTGCTTTGGGCAGCAAAGTATTGACCCACCTGACCCCCTTTGAGTTGTAAACTACTAGGCAATATCACCATACCTGTGTCTTGCGTAGCAGAAATAGCTCGATAAGCAGCTTGCACTGTTCCTGTCCGGGGATCGTTGACTAGCATCAGATCCAAGGATTGCAAAGTTGAGGGGCTAGAAAAAGGTCCAACTGAGCCAACGCTAGCAATGGTAGTACCCACTCCCTTTTTCTCAGAGAAGAACTGCAAGCCTAGAGTTCCGTCGCTTTGAACTCGCGCTACCAGTTTAAGGTAGTTATCCTGGTCAGGGCCAAACATCAAACCTGCCTGCTGATTGGGTGCAGTCATATTACCCAGTGAGCCGAGAAGCCGGGTACTGATAATCGACTTAGCTGCCCTGCCATCGAACGTAGTTTGCAGCCCGTTCACAAGTGTATTATCGTTTGTGCCGTTGCTGCCCGCCGTCGTAGTAACGCTCAACGTACCCAAGTTTGGGTCAATATCTAACAAAGACGGATCATGAGACAACTTTGTCGCGAAGGTGTCGTTTTTATTAAGTTGGGTGCTGGTAAAGCCAATAGTTTGCCCATCCTTATCAGTTAAGCTACCCGTATAAGTTTTGTTGAAGTCAAATACCAAATCGGGCGCACCGGGGAATAAGCCGCCTACTGATGGATCTCTACTTACTGACTCAGGTTTAGCATTCTTCAGCAAATAAACATGATCATTGAAGTCATAGTTTTTAAACCCGCCTTCAGTGTTACCAATATCCTGGGTAGCAAACCAGGTATCAGGGATCAGGCTGCCCTTAGCATCGCGCACAGGGAACATCCGCCAATTATGCAACTTGCCTGTGCCGTTTCTGTTATCGTCTGTCGATGAGTTACTATTGTTCAATGCAAAAGCTTTAGTTGGATTAAAGCTGACATTGCCAATGGTTTGCTCAGTGCTGACACCGTTGATAAAAATCTTAGGTAGTAGTTTTTGATTTTCACCGCCGCTTGTATCGTTACTGCCTAATACTTCTTTACCTGTGGGCGAGTCGTCATTCAGCCGACCAGCAAATTCATAGATAAAGCCACTATTACCACCACTACCAGGTTTTGCATCAAAGCTCACACGACCGTGCGGGGTATCTTTGGGACTACTCGTCACCGCCAGCGACCATAGTTCGACAGGTTTGGAAGCATTAGCGCGTAGCCAGTAAGGAGAGTAAACCTCGTCTCCAAACGGGGCTTTAGCTCCGCCATAAATTAGCTTTTCTGTGCCAGTATTCAGTGTCCAGCCAAAGGTTCGGGCCATTTCTGCAATTGAAGGTTCTTTGGTACTTCCATAGAACGCAAAGTTGACACCCGCTAAATTTACATTTGTTGTCGGCTGGTCGGGATCATCGCTGGTAATGGTAAGCGAGGCATAGTTTTCACCGTTCAGAAGGTGGGTAGTCGTGTCACTAACGGTAGAATTTCGCTGCGGAGCGAACTGAACGGCAACGTCTATAGATTCATTGGCTGCTATGGTAATAGGCAGGTTTATAGAATTTACGAACCTAAAATCGCTACCCCTCGCATGGTCAGTAAGTCGTACTGCGTTGTCTTTTTCCAGCGAATCGTTGAAGTTTAAACTTGTAATCGTTAAAGGTGCAGTACCTGTATTACGTAGGGTCAGAGTTTTCGGTGTGCGTACTTCCTCATTTACCGTGCTGAAGACCATTCGGTTCTGCACAATGCCGGAATCAGGAGTGACGACTTCGAGGTTTGCATTTCCTTGAGCAAGCGTTTGGAAGCTACTAGCCGATGGACTGGAAGTAGAGCCAAAACCATACGGATCACTCGTTGTAGTAGCTTGTACAGAGGTAGGACTTGTGGTTAAAACATTATTTGTGCTAGTGCCAGAAATGGTAGAAGATAAATTATTTACATCGGTAAGCATAATACTTTCTCTATTGTTTAGTTAGATAGCTAGAAATACTAGGAGTGGATCAACTATTTACTCCTTGGCATTCAAATATTTTTTATACAAGTGTGAACTTTAAAATAGTACAAGTCCCTGTAGAGAGGTAAGCTATTCACTACCAAACTCTAAGATTATGTAATATAAATTATACTATGTTTTCAATATTTTTTCTAAGTAACCTCAGTATATGTAGTAATGGGCTATACAACTAAAGTTAATCATTGCAGCACATGGAATAGCTAGGTATTATCGTTGCGATCGCGTACTACAAAAATTAAATATCCGTAAAGCAAGTTAGTCAGCCTTAAGCGTTAAAGCAACCTATTTTATTAGTCAGGCTCAGTTAGCTACACTTTTGTACCCATTTAAATAATTACTTGGCTACAAAACTGAATTTATTTTTACAGAAGTTCCAAAGACACATTTAGTTCCTGGCTTTAGTTTTGATGATTAACCCACCCCCAGCCGCAAGCTAATTTAAAGCATCACAGAGGTACAAAAAGTTAAAAAACTTAAAAATTTTTGACTGGTACAGACTTTTTAGAGTTATTTGGGTTTTCATATTACAGTGTGCGACGGCGGATGCTGCGATGACTGAGGTCAAACACCACCTCAATGCAACAATGTGGTAGTGTATCTTATGCACGTGCAGGCTGTTCTCTATGAAGCCTGGTCAGAAGTTGAAATAATTAATTCGCTAAGAATCAGATTCTGCCTAAACAATGCTTTTAACTCAGGAAAGTGTCAAAATAGTCCTGAAATTTTTTGTAGCTGTGTGAGATAAATAATGACAATGCACCCTAGACTCGAAAGCGCACTTGCTCAAGGTCATGCCCTCAAAATTATCAGTGGCTTGAATAATTTTAATTCAGAGCGTGTAGCAGCCGTAGTCAGAGCAGCTGAACGCGGCGGCGCTACTTTTGTAGATATTGCCGCTGATTCAAACTTGGTTGAGCTAGCTCGTAAGTTGACAAATTTACCAATTTGCGTATCCGCAGTTGAACCAGAAAAATTTGTGAAAGCTGTAGCGGCTGGAGCTAATTTGATTGAGATTGGTAACTTTGATTGCTTCTATGCTCAAGGTCGCTTATTTGAGGCAGAGGAAGTGCTGGCGCTGACATACCAGACGCGATCGCTGCTTCCAAACATTACTTTATCTGTTACTGTGCCGCACATTCTGGAACTAGATCAGCAAGTACAACTGGCAGAGGAACTTGTGAAAGTAGGAGCTGATATTATCCAAACAGAAGGGGGAACTAGCAGCGCTCCGAGTCATGCTGGAACGCTAGGAATGATTGAAAAGGCAGCGCCTACTCTAGCAGCTGCTTACGAAATTTCTCGTGCGGTATCAGTGCCTGTGCTGTGTGCTTCTGGTATATCTAGTGTTACTGCTCCCTTAGCTAGAGCGGCTGGTGCGGCTGGAGTAGGTGTAGGTTCTGCTATTAACCAGCTTAATAGTGAATTAGCAATGATCGCCGCAGTTCGTGGCTTGGTTGAAGCTTTGGCAACTGTGAGCCGTCCTTCCGTTTTGGAGCGCTTAGGCTAGGAAGAGTGATTAGTATTTTCCTCTTGGTAAAATACCTAGGCAAGCTCCCCCTAACCACTGAACCCTAGTTAGATAGGCAATCCTTGAGACTATAAATCACTTGCTCTTGCGGCTCTTGGGAGAGTTCTGGAAACATGGGTAAGGATAAAACCTCGTGGCAGGCTTGCTCTGCCACGGGTAATTGTCCTAGCTGATAGCCCAGATTTTGGTAAACTGGCTGCAAATGTAAAGGTAGCGGGTAGTAAACCATTGAACCAACTCCCTGCTGTTGCAACAGTTGACGTACCTTGTCCCGATAGTTATTGCTAAGAGCACCCAGCCTCTCGCCTGCTTGTAGCCGAATAGTGTATTGATTCCAAACTCCTTGACCACCAGATAATTCTTGCGGGATAACGATTCCAGGAATATGATTCAGCAGTTGATGGTAACGATGGGCGATCGCTTGCCGTTGTTGATTCCAAGTATCAAGATAACGTAACTTAATTTGCAGAATAGAGGCTTGAAGGGCATCTAAACGACTATTGATGCCAATTTGCGTGTGTAAATATCTATTTTCGCTCCCATGCTCCCGGAGCATCCGAATTTTAGCGGCGATCGCTGGATCATTAGTCGTAACAGCTCCACCGTCGCCACAAGCACCAAGATTTTTTGTCGGGTAAAAACTAAAGCAGCCGATATGTCCAATACTACCCACTTTCTGACCCGCCCATAAAGCGCCTGTAGCCTGAGCGCAATCTTCGATGACGGCTAACTGATGAGCAGAAGCGAGCGCCATTAATGCGGTCATATTCAGTGGTTGACCAAACAAGTGAACTGGGATAATTGCTCTAGTTTTATTTGTAATCGCAGTTGCTAATTGGTCAATGTCAAGATTAAATGTTTGAGGGTCAATATCAACAAAAACAGGCGTTGCACCAACCGCGCTGATTACTTCAGTTGTAGCGAAAAAGGTGAATGGTGTTGTAATTACTTCATCACCTGAACCAATTTCTAAAGCACGGAGGGCAAGATAAAGTGCATCAGTACCTGAATTGCAGACTACACATTCTGATACACCTATATAAGCCCCAAACTGTTGCTCAAAGCCCAAAACCCGCGATCCTCCAATATAACCACCAGATGCCAAAACTTTTAATACGGCATCACTCACTTCTGCTTCGATATTTGCGTACTGCTGCGCCAGGTCAAGGATAGGGATATTCACGCTTTGAACCATAAGTTTTAATCTTAATTAATCAAATCAAATTTTGTCCTGCAACAAAATCCTGTTTCTTGTTCTGCTATTTTTAGAACGAGAGGAGCTGCTATTTGTTTCAATCGCAGGAGTTTGATTACAAAGGTATAAACATCTTACTATCCATCTACTCAAATGCAGGCAAAAAACTATATTTTTGTCAATTTTAAGTGATTAATCTTTATATTTACAATCATATGTCATAATTTATTTGCTTAAAATATTCCCAATTAGAGAAAAACCTTGCTTCTTATTTAAACTGTGTTGATAAGATAAATACCAAAAAATATCTAAGCTGGGTAAATTTTAATAATTGAGCGAGTAATAACTTAAATTTTATAATTTAATTTGAGCTACTACTTACTGATTGATAAACATTAATAGTTTGAGCAGCAGTTTTATCCCAGCTAAATGCTTGTGTTCTTTGATATCCTTTCTGAATTAGGCGATCGCGTTCTGTAGAAGAATTAAGCAGTAACAGCAAGATATCTGTCAAGTCGCTAGTTGCATTAGGTTCAAATAATAAGCCAGCATCACCGACTACTTCAGGAATACTAGAGCAATTGGAAGCAACAACAGCAGTTCCACAAGACATAGCTTCTAGAGGTGGAATGCCAAAGCCTTCGTAGAGTGAGGGATAGACAAAAGCTACACTGCAACGGTAAAGCTTTGCTAGATGACTATCGCTAACATAACCATAATATTCAATATGATTCGTTAGCTTAAGCTCGGCAATTAGTCCTTCTTCTGTCTTATTCAGAGGTGAACCAACAATACAAAGTACAACATCAGGTTGAATAGAGACGGTTTTTGCCAAAGCTTGCAATAAACCATCAAAATTTTTATATTTATTCCGACTACCTACATAAAGATAATAAGGTCGTAAAGGCACTGGTTCAGAGCCATACGAGAGGCTTGCATCTATATCTGAAGCCAGATAAGTCACTGTTATCTTATCCTCAAGTGATGGATGCCGCTCAAGTAAATCTTTTTTTGTATTTTCAGAAACACAAATAATTGCCTCTGCTGCTAAAATTGCTTTGCGTTTATACTCAGCTTTTTGTCCATAAGGATCGGCTGTATCAGAAAAAATCTCATAAATCATGTCATGCACGGTAAGTACAACAGGACACTTGTATTTATCCAAGTCAAGCCTTGTAAGTAATTTATAGTAAGTAGGATGAGCAACATCAAAACTATTAATACTATTAATAGACCGAAAATAGTATTTTTGTAGACCTAATGATAACTTAGGAGGTAATTTTAATTTTGGGTAAAAAGATGTTTTTAGATTTGGATGTGAGGGATAATGAAACTTAGGAGATTCAGGACTTGTAATAGTAGGAATAAAATTTTTTGGTAATCTACAGATTAAATTTTCAAAATATCTATTAATACCTCCTGCAGTCTGAAGTCCATATATTTTGCCATCATATAAAATACGCATTATAAAACTCCATTCTCAAGCAAACAAAATAATAAAATTTGCATTTAATAATACTAATACCGATTACTTAACAACCCCCAATAAACCCAAAATATAGCTAATTTGTGACCAAGTTGAACACTTACGGGTAAACCGATTTGGGTTATTCGTTGGTAGCGCTAGATTAACTATTTTTTTTGGTGAGCGACATAGACTCAAAGCTAGAGGAACACTCATTTGTAACCGCTTTAATTTAGAGGGAGATGTCCCATGCAATTGTACAATAGCTTTAGAAATACCTTCCCAATACAATCTACTAATAAAAAAATCTTGATTAAGTCGTGAGGTAGGTACATGATGTGAAACAGCAATTTCAGGATGGTAAAAACAAGAATAACCCTGTTCTATAAGTTGTTGCTGCACCAAAAACTCTTCACTAGATAAAAGGTTATTACCTCTTCTACCAAGTTCGACTTGAAATCCGCCTATTTGCTTGATAATATCTTTGGGAAACGATATATTTGCTCCAGGTAAGCGACATGGAGTATCGTTTAAATTAACAGGAGTTTTAGAGTAATCTAGAGTTGTCAAGTAAATCATTAATCTGTCTGATAACCAGTTGGGGCGAGGCGCTTCCCAAATTGGCTCGATTTTACCTCCTACACATCCAGGCTGCGGCTTGACTGTTTCAAAGACTTCAACAATCTTTTCTAGCCATTGTGGACTAGCGATCGCATCGTCATCTAAATAAGCTATGTAATCACCGTTAGACTGAGCTAAACCTGTATTGCGCGCCTGCGATAGTCCCATAATCGGCTCATAAATATATCGCAGATTTGGCACGTAAGCGAATTCTTCAACTACTATCTGCTTGGTACTGTCGGTTGAACCATTATCAACTACCAAGATTTCATAGTTTTCTTTTGCTAATGTTTGCTCAACAAGGCTCTTTATTGCCTTGCGTAGATAATCAGCACGATTGAGCGTGCAAATAATAGCGGAAATGCGTACACTCATAATAGTATAAATTTACAAAAAATTGGATCATAATTTTTAATATCAGGCTCATCCCATATTTAATTTCAATATTGGGATAGCTACCTTAAACGCTATTTGGGTTTAATTTATGCAAATCCATGTTTAGAGCTTTAGCTTTTTAAGTAAGATATTAATTACTGGATGAACCTACTGCTAATTCCTTACTTTTACTCGCAGATTCAATAACTTCAAGTGTAGATTTAGCAACTCTTTCCCAGTTATAAAAATCAATAACTTTTTGTCTAGCCGATAGTCCAATTCGTGCTACTTGCTCCTGATTTTCAAGACAAAACAATATTTTCTGGTAAATAGTATTTACATCATTTTTTGTCAGTAACCCGTCTTTACCATCCTCGATGACTGTAGCTAATTGTCCAAGTTGAGAGGCTATCACTGGTTTACCAGATGCCATATAGTCAAATAGCTTAAGTGAAGACAGATGAAAGCCATATTTAGACCAAGGAAAATCGTGATACAGACAAAGGCAAGCGTCAGCAGAGGCTATGTAATTTGGCACGTCAGTATACTTAACGTTATTAAATACTAATACGTTGTCTCCTGTTTGAATAGCATCCGCCGGACCATTATTTAAAACAACAAATAGAATTTTATCTGTTTGCTGCTTTGCTAACTCTATTACCCCTGTAAGTAGATCAAATCCTTGCCAAGGCCAGCGAGAGTCGCCTGCATAAATTACCTTGAAATAATCCTTGTAGCCTGCAAATAAATCTTCATTTTTCTTTTCTGGTGCAAACAACGTAGGTTCTGAGCCGTTAGGAATGACCTCAGCTTTTTGAATATCTAGACCATTCACCGCATAATTTTTTAATGAATTTGATACACAAACTGCTGCATCAACTAATTTTGCATATTTACGACGACAACGTTCTTCTTTACTTACCTTTAATTGAAGTTTTAGTTGTTTAAAAATGTCATTGCCTTCTTGCTTTAATTTATTCAGTAAGTTTCGTTCAGGAACATTATTGAGTAAAGAATTAAATCTGAACTGCGACAACATTTCTTCAGCAGTAGAGTTAATTTCCCAAATTATTGGTTTTGGGGCGAACTGTTCCATACACTGAATTTTTAGTTTACTACTAGCAAGAGGCCCCCCATCAATTCTGATATACAAAACGTCAACATTATTCAGAAATGTTTTTATTCCTTCATCGTTGATGGGATAAGTTATACATTCAGGATTTTTTTCATAATCAAAGGTGTGAATTTTACAGCCAAGTTGTGTTAAATTCCGTACCAAATTGTAATTATGAATGCCACCTCCATGTTCGGGTGGATAACTATTAAACCCGTATAAGTGACCGATGTTCATTTTTTTTAATCCTGTTACTACTTAACGGTAGACTTGAAAATGAAAGCAATGATAGCTAAATTATTATTTAGAATTCATTAGCAAGAACTAATCTTTTCTAAATTTTTATGTTTTTTAATTAATGGAAAGTAAAAATCAAAGCAACGGGAGACGAAGTTGTTTACGTATCTTGCTAGAGGTAGCAATTTTTTCCCAAGTTGATAAATTTTTTACTTCAGGATAACCTAGTTCTTGAAGAAGTTTACCTGCTAGGTACTCTACTCGAAGACGCTGTAATTTGGTTAACTGAATATCCTCGACATTGAATGATGCCGATCCGATAAAACCCTCTGGATACGCTGTGCTGTTTTTCTCAACAATTGCCTTTCCATCAATCATCGGAATTGATGCGAATGGTTTTTTGGAACTGACAACATTGTCTAAGGCATTTGATTCAACTATAGAATTAATCAAAGACTTGTCTGTAGGCAAGCCTAACCATTCAAACAGTCTTGACATCTGTTCGTGTGGATTTTGTCTAATATCTTCGTATCTAACTTCTATATACTGATTAGTTCCCTTTGTCTGTTCAGCTATCTTTCGACCTGCTTGGGTATGCTGTAACCAACTTCGAGTTGCTTGATCCACAGTTTCAGGGGCCCAATGTTGTCCCCAGCTTTTTGAAGCACGTAGCATTGATGAGACAACTGCACGACCATCTCTAACTAAATGAATAAAACGTGCATTAGGAAATGTATTCAGGATAAACTCAGAAACTAGACAATGCTGAGGTGTTTTTTCAAGAAAGTATTTTGCTTCGCCTTGGGGGTAGTTTAATGCCGAAATTAAAGACCAAAATAACTCAGATGTAACTTGGTAAAAATTGTCTTTGGTAGCATAAACAGGTAAACCAGCTTTGCCAGCATCCGGCCGCAAAAATTCTTTTTCGAGATTGCCAATTAAAGCAAAAAATCTTGTTTCTGGCCCTGTGTAGATTGCTGGATGAGAAGCTAGCATTGCCTGAAGCCAAGTTGTTCCACTACGAGGACAACCTACTAAGAAAGCCAAATCTACGTTGTAAGTCCAAGGCGCACGCGGTCGCAATACTGAGGCAAATCTTTCTAGTTCCTGTTGCTCGGTAGAATGCTCTATATTTGGTTTTAATGTTAGGTTTGTTTCATCAATTGTTGACATAATTAACCTCAAGGTAGAATTTCAAATTAGCGTTAACTATAACAAAGGCTGGCGATGAATGCGGTAAACACAATTGTATTCATCTGGTAGCTGTATACAATCAATATCAATGTAAGCCAAGTAGTTCTATTAGTGGTTAATTTTTAAGAGAGTATTGCTAATGGATTTTTTATCATTAACAGTGGGAACAATTACAGATATTAGTGGTAGATCAGCTAACTTTTTCAGAAAATTATTCAGATTTCGTCTAGCTGAATTTTTAACTTCTATAATTAAACTCTCTCAGTTTAATTCACAATAATAGTGCTAGCTTGTTTGACCAATTTCATGCTGCATTTGGTGATATTTCCAAAGCTTACCGCGTTGTTGAAGTAGCTCTTGATACCCTCCTTGCTCTACAATCTGTCCCTGTTCAAGCACCACCACTTTATCCGCTCGGACAATTGTAGATAGTCGGTGGGCGATCGCAATTACTGTTCTCCCAACAGCAAGCTTTTCTAACGACTCTTGAATCAATCGCTCAGATACAGAATCTAAGGCACTTGTCGCTTCATCTAGGACTAAAATATCTGGGTTACGTAATAATGCTCTCGCGATCGCTATTCGCTGACGTTGACCTCCAGATAACCGAATTCCTCTATCTCCTAGTTGAGTTTCAAAACCGTTAGGCATTTCTAAGATAAATTCCAGCGCATTAGCAAGTCGAGCCGCTTCGTAGATCGCCGCTTCATCTACACTTTCCATAGCATAGGCAATATTGTTGCGAACAGAAGTATTGAAAATAAATGTATCTTGACTTACAAAAGCCAGCCTTCGGCGCAGAGAATTAATTTCAAATTCGTGTAGCTCAACTCCATCAACGAGAATCTTACCTTGCGTTGGATCGTTAAATCGGGGAATCAAATCTACTAATGTGGTCTTACCAGCACCTGAAGCTCCGACTAATGCCGTCATTTGTCCGCGTTGAATAGTTAAAGTAATATTTTGTAGCACTGGACTACTGGAGTCATAGCCAAAATCTACAGATATAAACTCTATAGCTCGCTTTAACCCTGAAAACTGAATTGTGCCATCTTGAAAGAAACTTTTGTCGTCTTTTCTGAGCAGTTCTTTAATGTTGTCTAAAGAGCCTTGAAAATTGCTAAATTGTACTCTAGCTCCATCCAGCTGACGACGAATTGGCATAATTCGGAATAACACAAACAAAAATGTCAGCAACGAAGCTGGTTGCAAATTTCCATTTGGAATCAGAATAGTAAATGCCAAAATTAGCATTAAAATCAAAATTGTGGTAGCCACTCCTTCTGAAAGAGGCTCCGTCACGGCAACAATTGATACAGCTTTTGTGGCAGCTTTGAAGAAATTCAAATTAGCTTGATCAAATCTTTTCCGCTCGAATTCTTGGGCCGCAGATGCTTGAATTGTGCGAATACCATTAATAAATTCTAGCGAAACTGAACTATAGTGTTTAGCCGCCGTAGTTTTTGCAAAAGAAGCTTCACGTACTCGGTGTAGTAAAGTTGATATTCCTACCGATAATAGCCCAAACATCATTACTGAAATAATCGTAAGCTGCCAGGACAGCAAAAACATCGACAGTACATATATTAATAAAAGACAACCTTTACTAATAAAAATAGAAACTACATTAAAAGCCTGCATTACCTGATTAGTTTCGGCTGTTATGCTATGGATTAATTCGCCAGTTCGCGTCTTGGCAAAGTAACTTAAATTCAATGCTTGAAGCTGCTCAAAAATCTGTTTTCTTAGCCGATATCCTAGTTTAAACTGGCAGATATTCGTGTAAAGTCGTCCTAAGTAGCTAAATAATGAACGGAAAAAAGTCGTGATTAAAATTAGGGCAGATACCCGATATAGCCGTTCATTGGCAGAAGCATTGACTCCAAGTATTCCAATATCAATCCAGTCAAGTCCTGTTTTGATTGGTTTGGCATTGGGATTGAGGAAACTTTGTAAGAAAGATAAAATAAACCCAACTCCAAATCCCTCAAAAATTGCTGATATTAATGTAAAAACTACAGCTAAAACCGCAATTCTACGAAAGTGTTTGAATTCTCGTAGAATAAAATCGTTATTTTTCCAAAAGGTAGTAGATTTGAATAGCTTGCGGATTGGCGTTGGAATTTTGGAACGCATGAGTATTTGTATTAAGTAATCGTGTAATAAACAGTAAAAACTTCAAGTTGCTTTAGACTACACTGTTAGCCCTCACTTAAAATAACAATTGTAATATATTATCCCTTGGTCTTGGAAGTACCAAATATGAGTAGATACTACCATCAGTAATTACATAGTTATTGGAAATATCTCTAGTGGAGTTATTCGCCACTTCAACTATCGCATCCACAATAAACTTTAAAAAGTATCAAAGTTAACCTCCGTAATAAAATTACTTTACTTAGTATGACTTCTTACAACTTACTCTGAAGTAGCTAAGTGCAATAACTAATTGGGTGTAGCCAGGGTTACAATTATTATTTCTAAGTGTAGGGTGCATCACTAAATAAGTTTTGCTGTCATCATCAGTATTTAAAATTTAGAAAATAGTAGCATTGTACAGTATTTTAGTATACGCAGTTATTTAAATAGCTAAATAAGCGTTTCCTGGGTACTTAAAAAAATATGAGGGAATTTCATAGTTAGAAGTTTTTGCAAGTAGTTACCGTGTGATAGTCTTGAGGTATTATTTCCAAAATATACATGGCACTTAAATTAATAACTGGAAATACTTTAATCCTATTTCCTCTCGCTCCAGAACTTATCTTTTTGCGAATCCTTGCAAGGATATGGAAATAATACCAAGTAAACAGTTTTGGAGGTACAGTTTAAATTTTAGGCAATTAAAACTCCAATTTTTAAGGTTTGAAACTAACTTTACGATATCTTTAAAAAATCTTTAAATTAATGCTGATTCTACGAATTTAAACCCATATTTTTACTAAATATTAGCCAGTTTTTTAGTTTACTGTAACTTATATTTTTAATAGCCAAAGTTAATAAATTTAAAATTTATATAAATACAGCGATTATGATAATACCTACAGTTTATCTCAAAATAATTGATAGTCAAATAGTAATTTAGTAAGTGAAGGAAGACAAGGGTAACTTAGGCCGCTCACACAGTAGGAGTTACGGGCGAAGGAGAGTAGAAGCACAAAGTAAAAAACTAGCGATTGGCTAAAAGCGGGATGCGTCCTGCGTGGGCTTGCCTATAAAGGTTCGCACTTTTAGAGGTGAATTTACTAAATTGCTATTTAAGAAATTCTGCGATTGTAAGTTATGAGCTTTGAATTAAAGTAACTCAAAACTCATAGCTATTTTTAGCCACCCATACCAGGTAATAAGCTGCCACTGAGACGCTTAAGGGCGCGGCCAGCAACATCGCCATACTTCATTTCGCCACAGAGAATCTGACCCATACGCTGAGTAGCAGAAGGACGCTTAACACCAACTTTGTAGCCAACGCCAGGAAGGCGATAGAACACTCCTGCTAAACGCTGCGCCCACACCATATCGGAACCCCATTCTTCAGCGATCGCTTGGGTATATTTTTCTAGGGCATTGCGATCGCCTGCGATCGCCCGATCGATAGCCTCAGCTGCTTTTACCGCACTAAAAATAGAAGGACGAATTCCTTCTGCTGTCATCGGATCGACGACACAAGCTGCTTCCCCCGCCAAAAGCGCATTTTGAGTATGCAGCCTTTGATTACCATCCCACAGACAAAGTGGATGACCGTACTGCTTGCTAGTTTTGATATCTATCCCAAACAGCGTACCGTACTCGCTCAAAATTTTCTTAAAATCTTGCCCTTCGCCACCCCGGAATGTCCCAATGCCAATTGAATAACCATCAGCTTTGGGGAAGTTCCAAATATAGCCATTTTTGACCATGCCAAACTCAAAGTGGGCAATATTACTATTTTTCACATTTGCAGGTGCTTCCGCTTCTAACGCTCCACCCAAACGCCGCTGGCGTTCTTTAAAGCCTAACAATTTTGCCATCGGGCCTTTAGCGCCATCGGCGGCAATTATGTAACGACCATCAACTGAACCATTTGCCGTATTCACCTGCCAATGATCGCTTTTAAATTCGATACTTTTAACTTCAGTATTATCCTTAAGTTCAGCGCCTTGTTTCTGTGCCTGCTGAATCAAAAAATGATCAAAAACGTCCCGCCTTACCATCCACATTGGTTCCGGTGTTTTTAGTGGGGCTTGTACGGGATCGCCCATTTTCCAGGTAAAGCGAATTGTGTCCACTTTGGTAGAAATGGCTGGAGAAAAATCAAAATCAAACCATTTGGCGATCGCGGGTGATACACCACCACCACAAGGCTTATACCTTGGTAGTGATTCTTTTTCCACAACTAAAACCGAACGCCCCCGTTTGGCTAAATGATAGGCTGCTGTTCCACCTGCTGGGCCTGCGCCGACAATGATGCAATCATACATAAGCTTAAATTTTTGCCCCTAAATTTTTACTCAAACATATAAGTCTGAAAAGACTTTAACTAATTTTGCCCATTTTTTGAGCGAAAACTTACTATGGTTTGATTTATATTATCTGTTTTCCTAAATATTCCTATGTAACAAGACTATAAATTTTTCAAATAAAGTCTTTCTTCCTATTTATAACCTTTGATTATATATAATTAGTAAAAATAATATTTTTGTGTTTTTCTAAGTCCTAAATATTGAAATTATTTGATGGCAATCTGCATATAGTCGTTATTTCTATAAAACCCTTAAGTCTACCAGTAGGTACTAGCGCTGATCAAGTTATTTAAATTATTTGCTAGTAGCAGTAAATTCCTGAATTATGTTTTTACTTTTAAGCGATCGCATATTTAAGTTACGTATTTAAACAAGCGGTCTATACTAGCTTTTTTAAATGCTTCACAGCTTACTAAATACTTTAGTTGAAATTAGAGTGTGACTGCCATCAAATGATTGGTGTACTTAGCTGTTTGTTTAATTGACTGTACTCGCTTGAACTTTATTTATCTTATCTTCAATCTTAAACAGTTGTAATTTCTTTTTCTTTCTCCGCTAGCAACTCGTCAATTCTGGCAGTGTATTTGTTAGTCAGTTTTTGCAAATTATCCTGCTGATCTTGTGCTTCATCCTCAGAAACTTCGCTATTTTTTTCTTGCTTGCGAATCGTATCAATAGCCTCGCGGCGGATGTTACGAATCCCAATTCGTCCTTCTTCAGCGTACTTAGCAGCAAGTTTGACAAATTCTTTACGGCGATCGCTTGTTAAAGGAGGAATATTCAACCGAATTACCGAACCGTCATTGTTTGGGGTTACTCCTACATCTGACAAAGAAATTGCCTTTTCAATCAAGTTCAAGCTGTTACGGTCATACGGTTGAATTGTGATCGTACTTGAATCGGGTGTATTAATATTCGCTAATGATTTAAGTGGTGTAGGGGAACCATAGTATTCCACCATCACTCGATCAAGTAGAGTCGCATTAGCGCGCCCAGTACGGATCGTGTTGAAAGATCGTTGAGTTGCTTCAACGGTCTTCTGCATATTAGTCTCAGCTTCAGCTAATTTCACAAAAACCTCCTACAAGAGTTCCTATTGCTTCTCCCATTACCGCTCGGCGGATATTACCTCGCACCGAGAGGTCAAATACAAGAATTGGGATATTATTTTCTTTACACAAAGCGATCGCGGTACTATCCATCACCCGCAAGTCTTGAGCCAGAACATGACCGTATGTAAGGCTTTGAAAGCGTTTTGCTTGCGGATTCAAATGCGGATCGGCATCATAAACCCCGTCTACCTTAGTCGCTTTAAAAATGACCTCAGCATCAATTTCAGCAGCTCTTAGAGCCGCTGTTGTGTCCGTTGTAAAGAAGGGATTACCAGAACCAGCACCAAAAATTACTACTCGTCCTTTTTCTAAGTGGCGAATAGCACGCCGCCGGATATATGGTTCTGCGACTTCTTGCATGGCGATCGCTGTTTGTACCCGCGTTTGCACCTCAATTCGCTCTAGGCAATCTTGCAGCGTTAGAGCATTCATCACTGTAGCAATCATACCGATATAGTCAGCAGTTGCCCGATCCATGCCAGCTGCCGATGCTTTGACACCGCGAAAGATATTGCCACCACCTACTACAATAGCGACTTGAACGCCACTGGCTATGATCTCTGCCACTTCATCTGCAATTTCTTGAACAACTGCGGGATCAATGCCATAGCCCAGGTTGCCCATTAAGGCTTCACCGCTTAGTTTAAGTAAAATCCGCCTGTAAGGTATAGCCATGCATCTAAAAATAATTCAGTTGTAATTGCCTCCAATTTAAGATAGCAGTACAGGGGTTGTCTGTCTCTATTTACAAAAAAAAGGTCAGGCTCACTTCGTTCACAGCTATGAGTTTTGAATGTTAAAAAACTTCTCCTTTTCATAACTCAAAACTACTCCTTAACCTAAGCGCCCCTCTTGCATTGCTTGATAACCAATGAGTTTATAAACCAATTTTGCTGCTGTAAATTCAGAAACTACAGAATCTTCCACTGGTGCTAATTCCATTACGTCGCAGCCGATTACTTGGTGAGATTCAAACACGCGGCGCAAAAATGTAATCACCCCATACCAAGTTAAACCGCCTGGTTCTGGAGTGCCAACGCCAGGAATTAAAGTGGGATCAATTCCGTCTAAATCAATGGTGAGAAATACTTTTTGAGTGGGGATCGCAGCGATCGCTTTTTCAATCCAATCCGGCTGGATCGCAATCTCCCGTGCTCGAAATACCGTTAGATTTTTCTCTTTAATCAAATCTGCTTCTTCTTTACAAATAGCACGAATACCAATTTGGACGGTGGGCAAATTCATATCTACAATTCGTCGCATCACACAAGCGTGGTTGTGGATTGAGCCTTCGTATTCGTGGCGCAAATCGCCGTGAGCGTCAATTTGAATTACTGTGAAAGCCTCATCTGGGTAAGCTTGGCGGTAGGCTTCGACAACGCCAGTAGTAATGCTATGTTCGCCGCCTAACGCGATCGCAAATTTTCCGTCAGCAATCAACTTAGATACTGTTTCTTGGGTAACTTGGAGCATCTGCTGAGCTGAGACAGGGCTACCATTACGAGTATCTGCGATCGCAGGACTTGTATAAATTCCAATATCGCGGCAAGTTTCCCAATCTAACTCCTCATCGTAGTATTCCACCTGTTGCGAGGCTTCTATAATTGCATCTGGGCCATTTTCACAGCCACGACGATAAGTAGTCGTTGCCTCGTAGGGAATCGGTAAGATGACCACCTGTGCAGCATCGTAATTTGCCGCTACATCGGAGCCAAGAAATGGCAGAACAGGAGTAGAAATTTGTGCCAGCATAAAAAAAATAGCTATTGAATTAAGAAAGTTGCGACTCTTGATCCTTACATACTCCTCACTCTAACTGCACTATCTCAATCAACAGAATGTGAAGTTTTGTCACAATAATAAAAGTGAAGCTGATGACAGCCTTCTCGCTTTGCCTACCTTTTCCTAATCAGTATTTTCATAATGTCTACTTCTACCCTATCAACCACAACAACGAAAACCTGGACTTGGCAAGGATTCCCCATCTGCTACCAAGCTCAAGGCGATGAGGGACCAGCCGTTGTCCTTGTGCATGGTTTTGGAGCTTCTTGGTGGCATTGGAGCAAGAATATTCCCGCCTTGGCGCAAAATGCCCGTGTTTATGCGATTGACTTAATTGGTTTTGGCAATTCAGCCAAACCCGCTCCTGGCGAGTTGAAACCGGGTGAACAAATTCAGTATTCGTTTGAAACCTGGGGACAGCAAATTGCTGATTTTTGTCGAGAGGTTGTTGGGGAACCAGCGCATTTAATTGGTAACTCGATTGGTTGTATCGCCGTCATGCAAGCGGCAGTAGATTCACCAGATATCGCTTTGAGTGTTGCGCTGCTTAACTGTTCTCTACGGCTACTACATGATCGCAAACGGGGGAATTTACCTTGGTATCGACGCTTTGGAACGCCCCTTGTCCAACGCTTGTTATCTTTTAAGCCAATTAGTCAATTTTTCTTTAATCAACTCGCCAAGCCGAAAACAATACGGAAAATTCTCCAACAAGCTTACGCTCATCCTGAAGCGGTGACAGACGAGTTAGTAGATATACTTTTGGCTCCGGCGCGTGATCCGGGTGCGATGGCCGTGTTTGTCGCGTTTACAGCTTATTCCCAAGGCCCGTTACCAGAAGACTTACTTGCTGTTTTACGTTGCCCCGCGATGATGTTATGGGGAACTGCTGATCGTTGGGAGCCAGTTGCACTGGGACGCGAGTTAGCTAAATTTCCCTGTGTGCAAAAGTTTATTCCTCTAGAAGGTATTGGGCATTGTCCGCAAGATGAAGCACCAGAGGTAGTTAACCCGATTTTACAAGAATGGATATTGCAGCAATCAGCAGCTAGCTAGAAGTAAAAAAAATAAATTAATTTATTCTCCTCTACTCCCCTGCTCCTCTGCTCCGTTCTAGCCAGTCTTTACCTAGCTGAATTGTGACATCTGAACTCAGATTCCCGGTACTCTCAACGCGGACTTCGCCTAATCCCAAAGCGTTGCGAATCGTTTGAGCGCTGTCACTATCGCCTTGCTGGGCAACGATATGAGTTACGTCTAAGGGTTCAGTCCAGGGTTTAGCGATATAAACGTTATGATAACCAGATTGTTGAAGAGAGTTAACGAGGGACTGGACAGCCTGATTGCTACCTGTACTGTCTTCAATCGCCACTCTTAAGGAAGCTGGGTCGGTAGCTTCTTGTAAACCTTGTGAGCGAACGTTAAAATGTTGAGCCATCATCGTGGCAATGCGATCGCTATCTGGCAACCAGTAGCTGGCATCATACTCGCCTGCATCACTAAATCGACCCGGCAACATCAACATTTGCACATTGCCGCGATCCGTTCGCACTCCAAAACTTACCAGCGCCATTAATTCTTCAAGTGTCAAATTGGTGTCAATGTGGGATTGAATTACTGAGAGAATGTTAGGCATTCGAGGTAAAATAGCAGGATTGAGCGCCTGTTCCATCACGGCGCGCATTAGCAGTTGTTGGCGCTGAATGCGACCAATATCGCCATTTTCGTCGTAGCGAAAGCGCAGAAATTGGAGCGCTTGATTTCCATTTAAGTGGTGCTTGCCTGCCTTCAAATTAATGTACAAGTGCTGGCTATCATCTTGGTACTTCATGTCTTTGGGGACGTAAACGGTAACGCCACCGATAGCATCAACTAGCTTTTCTACGCCTTGAACATTAATACGGACATAACGATCAACTGGCACTCCGTTTAAGAGTTCACTGACCGATTGGGCACTTAGGGCGGGGCCTCCTTCGGCATTAGCAGCATTAATTTTAGTAACGCCGTGTCCCTCTACCAGCGTGCGCGTATCTCTAGGAATCGAAAGTACGTTTAACTTTTTATCTTCTGGGTTAAACCGCAGCATGAGCATAGAATCTGAGAGACCATCAAAGGAATTTACCAATGCGTGGTAGCCAAGATTTTGATCAGGCGGAGCGTCACTAACGTCTGAAGTGAGAACCTTGACTCCTAAAACCAAGATATTAACTGGACGAGTTAGCTCCGTCAGTCGTAAACCTGTCCGAGATATGCGATCGCCTTTGCCAAATACTGCTTGTTCTTCTGCACTGAGATTTGTTTGCATTAGCGGCGTACTAGACAAAGCAACAGCGAGCAGCGCCCCCGCCGTTGCGGATACCATAGCCACTCCAGTCATGCCAACACAAAACCAGAGCCAACGTCCAGATTTTGCTTGAGTAGACTTAGTATTAACAGATTTGAAGGCATTTGCAGAATTGGACTTTTGATCTGAAATTTTTTGCACTACCACACACTTCCTCACACTTACTGAATAAGGTGGTTAATTTTTAAAACTAAACCACATATATAAACATTCAAAAGCTAACCCTCAATTATCAACTTGAGGTTCCGGCTTTTGTGCTAATCACACCACATATAGCAGTATCTCCTACCATTTGCTGGAAAATTGGGATAATGCTTTTTGGAGTTTAGCTGTATCAGATAAGAATAGCCAACTGAGTTCTGCAAAAAGGGTGCAGGAATAGAGGCTAGCTTTTGGAGGCACAACTTAATTTTGGGTTAATCGACAACGCCTCTAATCCGTGACTACTTCAGCGCTGAAAAGCATCAGGATAAGTGCTTGCCTACTCGCTCAGCCAAGCCGCTAAATCCTGGTAATCGGGCAGATTTGCCTGACGCAAGGCGAATCATTAACAAAATACTTACTAAAAAGTAACCAGAGGTAAGCAAGCTATTTAGCACTAAAAGGCGCAGCGCTAAAAATTCAGACGTTTCAGCGCCAAAACCTAGCAAAATATATCCTAGTAACCAACAGCCGGCCAGAGTGACAGAAAGGCGACTTGTATTAACTTGTCGCCTAACTTGGTACGGCAATGAGTCAGAGGGCTGTTTCTGATTGCCATGACGATAGAGAGTCCAGAGTGATGGGAAAAAGCCAATAATCGGGATCAAATAGATAAATAATTTTAAATCTTTAAAATCCGATTTGTCCGAGAGTTCAACCTTTTTCATCGGAATTACTTAAATCCTGAAGTAGAGGGATGAGTGAAAGTGGTTTAGTTAGAGATAATAAGCTAGAAGATAAAAATTGAGTTTGTTCTATCCCGCAGTTAGCAAATGCAGAAACGCAAACTCCTCGGTTGGTGGCAGGCAATGTCACCATTGTCGCGATTCTTGACAATCGCGCTGTTCGCTCCCCTGCTAGTGCTTAATGCAATAGCCGCCTCGGTAATTTTTGAATATTTCCACTCGCTAATTGTCATTTTACTGGCAGCATCTCTGCTTGCGTTTTTGCTAAACTACCCAGTTGGCTGGATGGAGCGCCAAGGTGCACAGCGATCGCAAGTTGCTATTCTGGTATTTTTGGCGGCGTTATCAGTTTTGTTAGCGTTGGGTGTAACGCTTGTGCCGCTTGTTCTAATCCAAGCGCAGCAGCTAGTAGCACGCTTGCCAGAGTGGATTGATTCTGGACGCTATCAGCTAATGTTATTAAACGAGTGGGCTGAAAATCAGGGTTATCCAATTACGCTGGATGCCTTGGTTGTGCAAATCAATGATCGCTTGAAGGGACAGTTACAAGCGATCGCCGGACAAGTCTTAAATCTGGCTGTAGTTACACTTACTAGCCTGCTGGACTTTCTGTTGACGATGATTTTGACATTTTGGCTATTGCAGCACGGCGATCGCCTCTGGCTTAGTTTAATTGAATGGCTACCTGCTAAAGTCCGGCAGCCTTTTTCAGAAACACTACGCCTTAGCTTTCAAAATTTCTTCATCGTCCAACTGATTTATGGCACTTGTTTAGCCTGCGCCCTTATTCCCACTTTTTTGTGGCTGAAAGTGCCGTTTGGCTTGCTGTTTGGCTTAACCATTGGCATTATGGCTTTGGTACCCTTTGGCGGTACTGTGGGCATTGTACTGACTACTTTGTTGGTAGCGCTGCAAGACTTCTCGCTAGGCTTACGGGTATTAATTGCCTCTTTACTTGTCCAGCAATTTTTTGAAAACTTGGTTGCTCCCCGCATTTTAGGAAGTTTTACGGGTCTGAATCCAGTTTGGATTTTGATTTCAATTTTAACAGGGGCGCGGATCGGCGGACTGCTGGGTGTGATCGTAGCGGTTCCTGTCGCTGTTGTGATCAAAACAGCTTTAAGTGCTGTGCGTCCCCGAACCGTCCCCGAAGGAGAATCGCCTACCTTCCTGGAACAAAAATTACCTACGGCTGAGTTAAGCCCAACTCCAAGTCAGTCAGGAGATATCCCAGATAATATTCAGCGCCAAGCCTCTAACCAGGAGAAAGAAGAATTGCGTCTTGATTCTACTAATCCTTCATTAGAGATATTGCCAAATCAACCGATTGACGACACATCGCCAAAAGGCTCTTATCAAGTTTGAACTGAAGGCTAGGAAAGGAAGTTGGAAAAATCCTGACAAACACTAGCCTTTAGGCTCTTCTTTAGAGAGAAATAGGCAAATTTTTATTTTGTAATTAATCATTGGCATCGCTTATCGGCTGAGGAGCAAATAATTCTTGCTGCTTAGAAGCTAAAGAGTGGTCAACAAATGAGTCACTATTGGTGATCTTTGAGTATCCTGCTAGTCCGAGAAAAATGAAGCTTGCTGCTGCGATCGCATAACGTCTGCCAAGCTGAATCGCATAGCGTCTATGCAAGAAACTCTCGTTCATCCGACTAAATTCTATCTGCTTCATTTTGGTTCTCAATTGCCAACAACCTTTTTAACCGCCAATCCACTTAAACAAATTGGTGGTTAACATTTATTAGTCATTTACTATCGCATTTGAGCAACAAAACTGTTGAGCGGTTACAGTTTTAGCAACACTATTTATCCAAGAGTCCAGAGGCTATAAATTTATTTCGTGTTCCTTGTGATGTGTTTAAGTAGAAGTTGCCTTAATGGGATTTTTTGGGTAGGAAGGGAATTAGCTGGCACTGTCCACCAAGCTAAGGCATAAGGCTGAGTTGCCTGATGCACTTTTTGGCGAAACTGAACGCGGATTTTGTAATTGCCAGTTTTCGGAACTGGGCAGAAAATATGTTCTACACTATCGACATCGCTGATTGAGGTGCAAAGGTTGCTAGCTGGGGACTTAGAGTCAACACTCTCTAGGTAGAGGTCAAGGTTATTTAAGCCGCGATCGCGAAATTTCTCTCCCACATCATACTGATTGTTTTTATTGGTATCATTAAGCTCTACAAGCCGATTCCAAGCCAGGGTGATCGCGACAAAACTGCCCTGCTTTAAGGGCTGCTTTAACATATACTCCTGATTTGAGGCAGCGCTTACCGTCCGATAATCCCAGCCTATAGCTGGCACAGCTGCTCTGGGGTTCCATTCACCTGCACTAAATTGCTGATAAGCTCGAAAAGCATTTAGTTGACCTGTCCCCATTTGTGCTTGAAGCGGAATTTTAGGAGCGTTGTAAGCATCAGAGGCTAGCCAATCTTGATTTTTCTTATCAACAATTGTCCGAGTCATTCCCAAGCGTAAGCCATCGCCAGCATCTTGAACTTTATCAGCTGAGTTAAGCATCACAGCTTTCATCACTTCCTGACGGCGCGAATCTAGGCTCCAATTGAGTTGATCTGTTCGTAACTGTCTGTCACCAAATTCTTGAAGCAGAGCAACAGTAGCTGTGACGTGAGGCGCGGCAAAACTCGTACCTGTGACATTCGCTCTTCTGCCATTTAGGTTGAACAAAGAAATTTTATTGCCGGGAGCCACTAAACTGATGGCACGACGAGAGCCGAGATTAATTTCGCGGCCAGCAAGCCTTCCTCCGATACCCCCGTTAGCATCGCTCAAATTGGAAACATCAACTTTAGTAAAAATTCCTTCCCGACGGGTAGTAAAAGCAACGTTTACACCGTTAAAGTTATCGGTTGGAATTGGAATGCCGCCTTTTCCCTGATTGCCTGCGATCGCATACAAAACATTATGAACCCGCGCCGACCAGTCAATACACTGTGTCAGCAAGGCATTACCATCTAACAGTGCATTCGGTCGCGGATCGCGTTGCAGAGTTTCGCCAAAGCTGAAGTTAATCGCCCGCACATCGCCGCCGTTTTGCAAGGCTATGTGTTGAGCAGATAAGCACTCTTCTGGCTGACCTCCAGTTTTAAGCGATCCCACAGCAGTTGAATAAAGCCTTGCTCCTGGAGCAATACCGCGTGAGGCTTTGGCAGAACTAATCATTAAAGCAGCAACATTTTGGGCGTGGGGATCAACATTAGTATTTACCTTGGCAGAGTTGTTGCGTAAAAATACTCCCGCTAGTGAAATCCTGGCTGAATTACGAGAAACCGCTTTATCTAACCCAAACTGACCAGGACGACCAATTTCTACTTGACCGATTGCAATCTTGCGCCCAATTAAGTTGTAAGGAGCATCGTGTAGCCGCAAAGCATCAATTCCGACTTTTCCTATTGACGTATTCTCCAGCGCGACTACGACACTACTCAGCCCTAATGTCGTACTTAATCCTCCAATAATCCATGTTATTTTTTTAATCATCTGCCTAATGATCCAGATAAATGAAGTTAACTATAAAGATTTTGTTAAACTGATTACAAACGTAGGCAAACAGCCGTCAACTGAATTTTAGATTTAGCGCATTCAATATTATCCAGTTTGACTAGCTGACAGATTTTATTCAATAAAGGATACAGGAGAAACGATTAACCATGACTCAAACACCATCCCAAAAACCCATTGTTATTGCTCCATCTATCTTATCGGCGGATTTCAGTCGTTTAGGAGAAGAAATTAAAGCTGTTGATGCAGCAGGAGCTGACTGGATTCACGTTGATGTCATGGATGGTCGGTTTGTTCCCAATATTACAATTGGCCCTCTGATCGTCGAGGCAATTCGCCCAGTTACTCAAAAGACGATTGATGTCCACTTGATGATTGTAGAGCCAGAAAAGTACGTAGAGAATTTTGCTAAAGCGGGTGCAGATATTATTTCTGTCCATGCGGAGCATAATGCCTCGCCTCACTTACACCGCACTCTTTGTCAAATTAGAGAATTAGGCAAAAAGGCAGGTGTTGTACTCAATCCTTCTACGCCATTAGATTTGATTGAATACGTACTGGAAGTTTGCGATTTAGTGTTGATTATGAGTGTTAACCCTGGTTTTGGCGGTCAGAGCTTTATTCCAGCTGTGTTACCTAAAATCCGCCAGCTGCGCTCAATGTGTTCTGAACGTGGTCTTGATCCCTGGATTGAAGTGGATGGTGGACTAAAAGCTAACAATACCTGGCAGGTTTTGGAAGCTGGCGCAAATGCGATCGTTGCTGGTTCAGCTGTTTTCAATGCTAAAGATTATGCAGCAGCAATTGAGGGCATTCGTAACAGTAAGCGTCCTGCACCAGAACTAGCAGCAGTTTAATTAGGGTCTGGAGGCTAGGTAATAGCCTTTCTTCGTTGAAATTCAAAAAAGCTGTTAATAAACTAAGGGCGCTCATTATACATGAGCGCCCTTAATCATCTATCAGCCTAGTTGACGAATCAATTGCTTTACTTACGGTGATTACCTAACCACTTAGCTGCTGCAATACCCACAACAGCTGCTACAACTGGATTGCTAAGAAACTTGATAATCCCTGGCTGTTCAGCTAACACCTCTTGGAAAATATCGGGGTGGCTGTGATATGCGAACGATGCCAGTTTGGTAACATCATCAGCACTCATGTGATTGGGATTGTGGGTAGAAAGACCCAGTTGACGCTCAAGATCGCGATCGCTCAGTCCTCTTTGCTTCAAGTGCTTGAAGAATGCCCGCGCTACATCATCCCGCTCATTTGGCTTAATTTGAGCGATCGCCTTTTGAAGTTCTGGCTCCATTTGGGTCGTAGGTATCCGATCTGGATGCAAGGACCGACCAAACAACTGGCGGCGTTCTTCATGGGATGAGCGTTGCGCAAAGTCATCAAAGTTTGCGTATTCTTGCCCCGAAGTCGCGGTATCTTCTAAAATTTCGCTATCACCTTGAGCCAAATCATTCATGATTTGACGTTTGTACTGTTCGCTGCTATTCATTGTATTAATCTCCTTTTTCACATCAAAGTTGAACAATTTTGTTTCAACTTTCACTTACTTAAACTCTGTTTGCTCTGTGCCGATTGAAAAGCTTGTCGTTAAGATTTATATTCAATCTTCTTCGATTGAACATCATACTTAGCTGTCAAAATTAGCTTTTTGTCTGGAGCATACATCAAAACAGTTAAGTCTTGATTTGGAAAATTCTTATGAAAGCCCTGCATTAAAGACTTTGTTAAAGGTTTTACGTCATTTGGACGTACTTGAGGACTAATCACAACACCTAGTTTGTTTTGATCTCGCACATATGCGTCTTTGACAAGCCCTTTAGATGTTTGAACCACCCAATTACCAAATTCTTGACCAGTTGTGCTATTACCACGCGCTAACTGGGCGTACTCTCCAGTACGGCTAATTGTTGGTATATTGGTAGTTGGCTGTTTAGCTTGTACTGTACTGCTACAAGCGGCAGTCGTTGTTAGAACGAGAACTAATACTATAGCAGTCAAAAATTTCCGAAACTGATGAAACAAACTCACTTTATTTCCTCCAAGACCACTATTTGAAAATCAAAATCTATGGCTAATTCTGTTGCCTTAAACACAATTGTATTAATCAATAAGGTCTAGATTATTTAAATTTACCTAGACCTTTTTGAACTTCAAGCTTTATTTTTAGTCAAGCTTTTCTTTTACTTTATCTTTCACGTCTTCTACGCCTTGACGTACTTCGCTTTCAGCTTGCTTCGCTTTTCCTGCTGCTTGATCTTCAGGATCACCTGTGATATTACCCAAAGCTTCTTGGGCTTTACCTTCAATATTTTTACCAGCAGCTTTAGCTTTGTCTTCTATACTCATTTGGTTCACCTTATTTTTAAGAGAGTTAATTTCAAAGTTGGATTAGAACTTTCAAATCTTTCTGTACTCACATTTACAATTTACATGAATGTTTTTACTCTAGACTTCTGCCACAAGGCATATTAAATTTCTATGCTCAAGGACTGACAAATTAAATTTACTTTTTATGTTTCTATCTTCAGACTTGCTAAAATAGATGAAGAAATATAAAGCTAAAAAGTAATTAAGTAGCTAATAATGATTGCAGCAAGTTAAGTCAGTGTAATATTAGCTACGAAATTAAGGAAGCTAGTTTAAGACTATTAAAGCAAGATATTTTGAATAGGCAGCTGTTAACTTAATATGACATCATTTGAGCTTCAAGCGCCGTTTAAGCCAACAGGCGATCAACCCCAGGCAATCGCTGAATTGACTCGCAGCCTCAAAGATAATCATCGCTATCAAACATTATTAGGAGCAACAGGTACAGGCAAGACATTTACAGTAGCAGCTGTAATCGAAAAAATTGGTAAGCCTACCTTAGTTCTTGCTCATAATAAAACATTAGCGGCACAGTTATGTAATGAGTTGCGAGAGTTTTTTCCTAATAATGCGGTGGAATATTTTGTCAGCTACTACGATTACTATCAACCTGAAGCTTATATCCCAGTTACCGATACTTATATAGAGAAAACTGCATCGATCAATGATGAAATTGATATGCTGCGGCACTCGGCAACGCGATCGCTATTTGAACGCCGTGATGTAATTGTAGTTGCTTCAATTAGTTGTATCTACGGTTTGGGCATTCCGTCTGAGTACCTGAAAGCTGCTATTCCTTTACAAATGGGGATGGAAGTCAATCAGCGTCAGATTTTGCGGGATTTAGCCTCTGTACAGTATAGCCGCAACGATTTAGAAGTTGGTCGCGGGCGTTTCCGCGTTCGGGGTGATGTGCTAGAAATTGGCCCTGCTTACGAAGATCGGATTATTCGCGTGGAATTCTTTGGCGATGAAATAGACGCGATTCGTTACGTTGATCCCGTGACAGGGGAAATTATCAAAAGTGTGGAAGCGATAAATATTTACCCTGCGCGTCACTTTGTCACACCAGAAGAAAGGCTAGAGGTAGCTTGTGATGCGATCGCGGCAGAACTAAAAGAGCGAAAATTGGAATTAGAGCAAGCTGGCAAGTTACTAGAAGCGCAACGCTTAGATCAACGGACTCGGTATGACTTGGAAATGCTGCGCGAAGTTGGTTACTGCAACGGCGTAGAAAACTATTCGCGTCATTTAGCAGGGCGCATTGCTGGCGCACCACCAGAGTGTTTGATTGATTATTTTCCCAAAGATTGGTTACTGGTGGTAGATGAATCTCACGTTTCAGTGCCGCAAATTCGCGGGATGTATAACGGCGATCAAGCCCGGAAAAAAGTTTTGATTGATCATGGTTTCCGCCTTCCGAGTGCGGCTGATAACCGACCTTTGAAGTCAGAGGAGTTTTGGGAAAAGGTAAATCAGTGTATTTTTGTTTCCGCAACTCCAGGAAATTGGGAGTTAGAAATTTCAGAAGATCGAGTAGTAGAACAAGTGATTCGCCCGACTGGAGTAATTGATCCAGAAATTTTTGTTCGTCCCACAGAAGGGCAAGTGGATGACTTGTTAGGGGAAATTAAGGATCGAGTTGATCTTAGAGAACGAGTGCTGATCACCACGCTAACGAAGCGGATGGCGGAAGATTTGACAGAGTATTTACAAGATCAAGGCATTAGAGTTCGCTATTTACACTCGGAAATTAACTCGATTGAGCGGATTGAGATTTTGCAGGATTTACGTGATGGTAAATTTGATGTCTTGATTGGGGTGAATTTGCTGCGGGAAGGGCTAGATTTGCCAGAAGTCTCTCTGGTGGCGATTTTGGACGCTGATAAAGAAGGCTTCTTGAGGGCAGAGCGATCGCTAATTCAAACGATTGGCAGGGCGGCGCGTCATGTACGGGGTCAAGCGATTTTATATGCAGATAATTTGACTGGCAGCATGGCGAGAGCGATCGGTGAAACTGAGCGGCGGCGGACAATTCAGCTTGAATATAACGAAAAGCACTCAATTACGCCGCAGCCGATTATCAAAAGATCAACTAATTCGATATTGTCTTTCTTGGAAGTCTCGCGGCGGCTAAATAGTCAACAGCTAGAAACGGTTTATGAACAGGTGGATGAGTTACCGCTAGAGGAGATTCCGGTTTTAATTGGTCAGCTAGAAGCACAGATGAAGGAAGCGGCGAAGAACTTGGAATTTGAGGAGGCAGCAAAGTGCCGCGATCGCATTAAGCATTTGCGCGATAAATTACTTGGTCATTGAGCCAATTTTTTATAATCACTGTCAATCGGGCATAACCCACAGTGTAGTAGTGGAAGAATAGTGAGTAGAAATAGAAATTAGCTTTCCTCTTATCACTGCTCACTACTCACTCTCTATTCAAGTTATCACTACTCACTGCTCACTACTCACTCTCTATTCAAGGCAATTATGAACGCCATTACTCTGACTATCCCCCATTTAACTTCAAATGGTTTTGCTGAACTTTGCCAAGCTAATGAAGAGTTACAGCTAGAACGTGCTGCAACTGGAGAAGTAATTATTATGCCCCCAACATTTCCCTGGACAGGTAAGCAAAATTTCGGCATTATAGCTCAACTAGGTGCTTGGATTGAAAAAACAGGTTTGGGCATCGGTTTTGACTCCTCCACAGGCTTTACGCTGCCCAATGGTGCTGTGATCTCTCCTGATACCTCCTGGGTAAGTAATCAGCGTTGGGAATCACTAACAACAAGCCAACAGCAAGAGGAGTTTTCTCCCCTGTGTCCAAACTTTGTAATTGAGCTGCACTCTAGTAGTGACACACTCAAAAAATTGTAGGAAAAGATGCAGGAGTACTTTGACAACGGCGTTCGTTTAGGTTGGCTAATTGACTCCAAGACGCAGCAGGTGGAAATTTATCGTCCAGGGCCAAGACGGTTCGGTTAAGGTTTAAGCAGTATTGAGTACAGAAAAAATAAGTGTTTGAAGTTTTACTCCTGCTCCCTTATGTATGGGCTTCTTAGACGGAAACTTGGCTCTGGTTTTTTTTACTAC
>JAHHHE010000018.1 GCA_019359535.1 Gloeocapsa sp. UFS-A4-WI-NPMV-4B04 | reverse complement strand
CGCTTCCAGATCATGGACTTTATTCTGTACTTCAACCACACGATGGCAAAACCTTTTAACTGGAAATACACAGGTGAAAAAACGACCCATTAAACTGACGGATTATTTCTGCAGAGCTGCACTAGTCACAATGATTTATGTAAAGCTTATAGAAATTATAAACTAAATAAGGCAGAAAAGTTTACAGATCATATTGCCGACTATTCTGATGCTGGACATTTACTAGGTCTTGTAGCTGAAAGAGAAATTGTTGCTCCTTTCTTCAGAAAATTATATGAGTTTTTATTTACAAGTAATAACCAAGTTAATTTCTCATCAGGTTTTACTTTTGAACGTGGAAGAATTAATTTAAGCTCAAATAGCAGATATACTTGGGGAAATTTACCAGTATTAATATCAAATCAGTGGGATATTTTTACAGATAATGTTTTGGAACAGGAAGAAATTATTTCAACAACTAGGTTATATCGTAGAGTTTTTTGTGACAAGGTAAGTCAAGCTGACCGACAACTGATTAAACAATTCTTACAACAGTGGGGACACCCCCTATCGCGCTGGCTAAGTCAAGGAAAAGTGGCTGCTTCTATGATTGACCAAATCAGACAGCTTCGCAATCGCGCGTCTCACGCTGAAGATATTTACAAAACCATTCAAGTTCAAACTACTTTGTATATGTGGCAGTTCAAGGTATTGCGATCGCTTCTTGTTGGTAGTAAGAACCAAAAAGGTGTATTACAAGAAATTTACGGTAGTTCAAATACTATTCAAAATAACTGTACTGACTTAAAAAGGGGGATAGTAACTATTACTCCCCCTTTATGCTTAAGCGTTGGTAATCGCTATTAGTTTTACAAATTGCCACCGCGAAAAGCAAGCACAATAATAACTGCTGGGCCAGCAAGCATGATTAGCGCGACTGATACTAACTGGAAAAGAGTTTCCCACTGAAAAGTGCTTGCTGCATCGAAAAAACCAGATAAAAAGTCCATTTTTCCTCCGAAATTGACCCAACCAATAGAATAATTTAACTAAAATCCCGAATCTGATCTTACCGTCATGACGCTGGGCTAATTTAATTAACTTAATAAATCTATAAAAAACAATAAAGAATCCCTCGCTGCTCTCATTTTGGCTGATCGGCGGGTAAAACCGTTAAGCTCAAGAGGCAAGAAAATCATAGCCTACTTTGAAATTATGGCTACCTGGCAATGTATCCAATGTGGAGCCTGCTGTCATCTTAACCCTGCTGATCGTCCAGATTTGCACGAGTATTTATCCCCAGACGAACTAGAGTTATATCTCAGCATGGTAGGTGAAGGTGGCTGGTGTGTGAATTATGACCACAATACGCGAGAATGCCGGATTTATGCGGATCGCCCTCGTTTTTGTCGGGTAGAGTCAGAGGTATTTCAGGATTTGTACGGGATTGAGCCTGAAGAATTGAATGACTTTGCAATTGACTGTTGTCAGCAGCAGATTTTGGGAGTCTACGGCGATCGCAGTTTAGAAATACTGCGCTTTACGCAAGCGATCGGTTTTTAACAGTGGACAATTGACAATTGACAATTGACAATTGTCCCGAGCTTGGGTTTAATTCCCCCACCATTTTTGGTGGATTGTTTGAGGGTGGGGAATAAAAATCCCCATCCTCAAACCTCACGAATAAATGTCAACTGTCAACTGTCAATTGTTTAAGCTAATTCTTACGTTTTATGATCCAGGGTTGATTTTTGTAACAAAGGTGAAAGAAAATGAAAGCAATATGAAAATAATTTAGCTCAACTGCCCGTGAACCTTGATATTTTACCTACGTTGTCTGGCGAGTCAACAACGCCGCCGCTTGTGGAAGCTCAGACAGACAGTTTTATAGTTGTTGGTGATAGTTCCAATACGCAGCAGCTTTCTACCAAGAAAAAATCATTTGGGGCAGTTTTTGGCTCTACTTTTTTCACCATTTTTCTAGCAGAATTTGGCGATAAAACTCAATTATCAACTCTTTTGATGAGTGCAAAGTCACAGTCACCTTGGAGCGTGTTTTTAGGCTCTGCTGCTGCACTGATCACAACTAGCTTGTTAGGCGTTCTTTTAGGACAATGGTTAGCAAACCGAGTTGCTCCGAAAACGATAAAAACGTTAGCAGGCGTGACTTTACTACTGATTTCAATTACTTTGTTTTGGGACGTAGCGCAGTTTTAAGGTGGAGTGCTGGATATGGACTGGAATTTGCTAGGAATAACCTTTATTACCGTGTTTTTGGCGGAATTAGGAGACAAAAGTCAATTAGCAGCGATCGCATTGAGTAGTTCTAATTCCCCACGCGCTGTCTTCTTAGGATCAGCCGCAGCGCTGTTATTAACAAGCTTACTAGGAGTGGTTGCGGGAGCAGTTGCGCCACAGTTATTGCCAGTGCGTTTAGTTAAGGCGATCGCTGCTGTGGGATTTGCTATTCTGGCTGTACGCCTACTGTGGCCGAATGCCGATTTACCTCAAAATCCTAAAGAAATACTTTGATAAATCAAAAACCCCTCAAAATTTTCGAGGGGCTTATTTATTGATTTGAAATATTAAGCTAATCTTGATTGAAGTACCAGCCTAGAAGTGTCCCGCCAGCAATCAGCTTTGTAGCTTCCATTATCCAGTAACCAGCGTGTAATTGGCTCATGATTGCAGGCATTTCAGTAGCTGACTCAAATAAATTTAGTTGCAGTCCCGCAGCGCTCATTTGCGGCGTTAAGAAATAAGTGTCAACTAAAGATACAGCTAGCAGCAGTACGGATAAAGTAATAGCACCACGAGTCCAATTATTTGCAGCGAATTGTGTGTTTTTTAGAGCCAATACACCTGTGAGAATTAAAGCAGCACATACTAATTCAATGCGATTAAAGTTCCAGAAAATCAGATATCCAGCTGATGCAAAGCCAGATTGAGTCATCATTCCAGAAACATATAAGCTAGGTATAATTACCCAATCTAAAATTAGACTACTGCTGAACCAGAAGCCCAAAGTCAACATTACAGTTGTTAGCCAAGGCGATCGCTTTAATTGCAGATTAGAAGCAGCAGTCATAAAATTTCCTCTAATTTATTTCTAATTTTTAGCTTAATCAGTTTATTTAGCAACAACTATGAAATATTTTTTAAAGATACTCATAATTAAACAATGGAATGAGTAGGGAAAAGTGAAGAGTGAGTCGAAAAAAAGCTTTTCACTAGTTATTATAAGTTTTATTAAAAATTGTTAAAAACAGGTGGTTTATCAAGCGGGATAGGTAGCAAAATTCTCCTAAGTCTAGGGTGAAGCTACATCTAGTTGCTGCGCTGCTGTTGTGCCAAAACGACTGTATTCCCAAATCCAGTTGAAGTAGCTGATCACCAGTTGGGTTGTCACTGTTTGCTACCTTGAGCGTGGGATTGCAGAATGGTATCTACCTGTTCGAGGCTGACTTGAGGATGTTTAACCCTTACTGGTTGAGCAAATCCACACTTGTTTGACGCACAACCCAATCAAGTAGACATTATCACTACTTGTTAAACTGTAGTTTGGTAGTTTGATAAGTAAGCCTTAGTAATATCTAATTAATTAGATTAAACAGAGAAAAAATTCCTGTAATTTCATTTAAAAAGCAATTAAGCTGCATAAAACAACTACTACTAAAAATGAATTTATTTAAGAGATAGAAGTAAATAGAATAGTATTAGGTAATAAAGTTTAAAATTTAATTAATTCTGATAATTTGGATTTGGCAATGCGCGTTGTAACTTGGTTGGGAATAGCACTCGCTACAACAGCTATAGGGGGAGTTGCTGAGGTAACTCAAGCGGTTCAGCTACGAGATGGCACAGTCTACTTTGTGCAACCTCCAGAACTTGTTGAAGCGACAACTACATTTAAAGACGTTAATGTGTGGGGTGCGACATACTATTTCACCCTTAACCTACCGCAGAATGCCGGAGAACCTCTGCAAAGGGTAACTATTAACCAGCATGAGGGAACGTCTGACATTCGTTTCGACCTTAAGGATAGCCGCGCTTTTGTGGGAACACGCGATCGCAAAGGAACAAAACTAAAACTAGGCGAAGTGACAAAGGAAAAAAATAAAAATACAGTTTCTGTAACGTTTGAGCCGCCTATACCGCCAGGGAAAACGATTACAATTGGTCTGCGTCCGGTCAAAAATCCGATGTTTTCCGGTATCTACTTATTTGGCGTAACGGCGTTTCCACAAGGCGATAAATCACACGGTCAGTTTCTCGGTTTTGGGCGGCTTCACTTCTACGACAGTAGGAATTAGCGCTCTTAGTAGGGGAGCAGAGGAGCAGAGGCGGGAGAACAGGGAGGATTGAAGCAGATTCCCCTTGTCCCCTTGTCCTGTTCTAGCCCCTACCTTGACGGCGGTTCTCTGCTTGAGCAAGGAGGGAGTCAGCAAAGGCGATCGCATCACTAGCAGAATGTCCACCAGCCAAAGTCGCTAGTTCTTCGCGGCGAGTCGTGAAATTATCGAGCGTTGTTACCCGCACAACGGTACGCACATCAGAGTCAGGCGTGAACAGTGACGGTTGATCGATTACTTGTTTATCTACTCGGAAGTGACGATCTGCCATTGCTGCAACTAGAGGCTGGTGGGTAACGCACAGAACTTGGTGGCGTTGACTTAGCTGGTGCAATTTTTCGGCGATCGCTTGTGTTACTCTTCCCGATACCCCAACATCAATTTCATCAAAGACTAAGGTTCCAGCAGCTTCAGACTGGGAAAAAGTAGCTTTGAGTGCCAACAAAAAGCGGCTCATTTCACCACCAGAGGCAATTGCTGTCAAAGGTTGTAACGGTTCACCAGGATTAGGACTAAACAGAAATGTAGTTCGGTCTGCTCCTGCTGCTGTTGGGACGCTAGGAGCAATTTCAACTTCAAACTGTACCTTCTCCATCGCTAAAGGCTTGAGTTCTGCTACTAGCCGCGCCTCAAGTTGAGCAGCAGCTGTTTGACGTAGCTCAGTTAATGAGTTGCAAGCTTTAATTAATTTTTGTTGATACTTCTGCTCTTGCTGTTCTAAAGCTTCGATAGATTGTTCACCGCCATTGAGTTCTGCTAGTTGAGCTTGGATGCGCTCATAATAAGCGATCGCTTCAAATAGTGTTGGTCCATACTTGCGGCAAATCTGCTTTAGTTCCCGAATCCGGTGTTCCACTTCCACAAGCCGTTGCGGATCAGCCTCTAATTCTTCCCCATAAATATTAATTCGTCGTCCTGCTTCGACAATAGATGCCAAAGCATCACTTACTAAGTCTAAAAGCGGTTGCAAGCCCGAATCATATTGCACCATATCACCTAAAGTAGACTCAGCTTGTGCCAGTAAATCTGCACTTGCTGGTGTATCGCTATCGTTTTGGTAAAGACCTTGATAGACTTTGTAACTTAGCTGTTGCAACTCCACAACATGACTCAACCTGGCGCGTTCTTGCTCTAGCTGTTCAACTTCATCTGACGCGCCCAAATTCGCTGCCTTTAGTTCCTGAACTTGATAAGTTAACAAGTCGAGTTGCTGTAAGCGATCGCGCTCCGATTGACGGCGTTTTTCTAAACTAGCTTTTGCTTGTTGGTAATCCGCAAAGGCAGTAGCGACAATTTCCCGTTGCTGGACATGACTTAAGCCACCGTAAAGATCCAACCAGTCGCGTACTTGCGCCGCTTGTCCTACCTGAACTGTTTGACCTTGAGCCGTAATTTCAACCAAGCGATCACGCAGTTCTGCCATTAGCTGTCGATTCACCAGCACTCCATTTAAACGCGATCGGCTGCGGAGGCTACCTCCACTTGTCGTCATTTCGCGGCTACAAACTACTGAAGAATCATCAATTAAGTCAATTTCTTGTTCTACTAACCAGGCGGCTAAAACTTGATCTAGCTTGAAAGTTGCTTCCACCATTGCCCGCTTTGTCCCAGTGCGAATAACGCGACTGCTGACTTTACCTCCTAAAGCAGCATCAATCGCATCCAAAATAATCGATTTTCCTGCACCTGTTTCGCCAGTTAATACATTTAGACCTCTACCGAATTCTAAATTCAGGGTGTCAATCAGGGCAAAGTTTTCAATCTGGAGGGAGAGTAACATGAAGACCTATTCACCGTGAGGACAGATGCTGGATGCTGGCAATTGAGTAGATACTAACCATCACTATCAACTACGATTGACCGTAGCTAAGGAGCAAGTCTACCAAACCTAGTGTAATGTGACTTTGAGGCACAAAGACAAGCGCCCGTTGCTTTTATTTTTTGTTGAGTTAAAGAAGTAATATAGCTTTATCTCTCTTACGGTAGCTAGCTAAAAAAGCAACTTAGATTAACTAATTGTTACAATAGTTAATATGGTCACTCCGATGCGGTTCCAAATTAATGAATGTGAAAATGGCCTCTCCCTCTGTCCGAAGTGATACCGAGCCAGTGATGATCACCCCTAAGTTTCAAGAAGATTTAACTCATTCCTCTATTGATATAACCGTAGCGGAGCGACCAGAACAAACGGCAATTATCCCCAGCATTGTAGAACTAGAGACACTGCGCTATGATCCCGTAGCGATCAGGGCGCAATACAGCCAAAAACCGCTACAAGTCTTGGGCAGAATCCTAGCAGTATTGTGGCCAACATTGACATTTGGTCTTAGTTTGTGGTGGGATCGGCAACGAGGTCGTGTTGCTCAAAATCAGCAGCGACGAGCGATTCAGTTAAGAGAACTGTTGACCCAACTAGGACCTGCTTATATCAAAATTGGACAAGCACTGTCCACAAGACCGGATTTAGTTCCTCCGCTTTACATGGAAGAACTAACGCTGCTACAAGACCAAATACCACCTTTTCCTAACGAAATCGCCTATCAGTTTATTGAAGAAGAATTAGGCGATCGCCCCGATCAAATTTACGCCGAATTATCACCCCAGCCAATTGCTGCGGCTTCTTTAGGGCAAGTTTATAAAGGAAAACTAAAAACTGGCGAAACAGTAGCCGTCAAAGTCCAGCGTCCCGACTTACGCGATTCCATTACTGTAGACTTATACATTTTGCGCCGCCTTGCTGCTTGGGCAAACAAAAATATTAAACGAGTCCGTAGCGACTTGGTAGGTATCCTAGATGAATTTGGCGATCGCATCTTTGAAGAGATGGACTACATTAATGAGGGAGAAAATGCCGAGCGATTTGCCAAACTCTACGGTCATCTCAAAGATGTTTATGTGCCAAAAATCTATTGGCAATATACCCAGCGTCGTGTTTTGACGATGGAGTGGGTTACGGGAACTAAGCTGACCCAAGTAGAAGCAATTAGCGCTCAAGGAGTAGATGCGCGTTATATCATCGAAGTCGGTGTCCAGTGTTCTCTACGTCAACTGCTGGAACACGGCTTTTTTCATGCTGACCCCCACCCTGGCAATTTGTTAGCCACCCCAGATGGTAAATTGGCATATCTCGACTTTGGCATGATGAGCGAAATTAAGCCGGCTCAACGATATGGCTTAATTGAAGCAATTGTCCACATGGTTAACCAGGACTTTGATGGTTTAGGTCGTGACTATATCAAGCTAGAGTTTCTCACACCCGATACAGACCTAACACCGATCATTCCAGCGCTTGGGCGTGTATTTAAGAACACATTGGGAGCTAGCGTCTCGGAATTGAACATTAAGAGCATTACCGATGATCTATCGGCCTTGATGTATGAGTATCCTTTCCGTGTTCCTGCTTACTACGCCTTAATCATCCGCTCACTGGTTACTTTAGAGGGAATTGCGATCCACATTGATCCCAACTTCAAAGTTCTTAGTGCAGCTTATCCTTATGTCGCCAAGCGTCTGTTGACAGATCCAGCGCCAGAACTACGAGAGTCTTTACAAGATTTGTTATTTAAAGATGGTAGCTTCCGGTGGAATCGTCTAGAAAACTTGTTACGCAATGCCCGTAGTAGTCAGGATTACGACCTCAGTCAAGTAGTTGATCAAACACTAGAGTTTCTGTCTTCAGAACGCGGTGCTTTGATTCGGAATAACTTGATCGATGAAATTGTTAAGAGTGTCGATGCTCTAAGTCGAAATGCCTTACATACTGCTACATACGCACTGCGGAACCGTGTAGGGTTAGCAGTTAATGAAACTCCTGGTGCATCAACAGAGCAAGAAAAAACTATAGAGAATATTAAACGGATCTGGAATATCCTGCAACAAACTCGTGGCTTTGATCCAGCGCGGATTGCTCCTCAGATTTCGCAATTGGTGTTTAAACCAGAAGTACAGCATATCGGACAGCAAGTTGCTAGCCGTTTAGCACAACGAGCGATCGCGCGTTTGATTCGAGAAGTCTTAGTTTCGCCAGAAACGCCTTCTAATAACGGTCACAAGCCAGTACCTGTAAAAGTTTAGCACTGACAAAGGGGAAAAACTTAATAAATAGTCCCCTGCTAAGAATGCTAAGAATGCTCCCCTTGTCCCCTCCTCCTCGTCACTACCATCTAAGAAATAACATCCTCTTGGTGGTTATCGCCTTCTTTTTCACGCTTGATACTTTCTTCTAAAGCTTGAATTTGTTCTCGACGAGCTTCGACTTCTAGCGCTCGCCGAGACAATTCTTGATTTTGCAAAGTCAGGGTTTGCCGCCACTGTTCTGCGCGTTCGGTTTCCTGTTGCAAAAATTCTGGTGTAACCCCACTGGTGAGGAAGGTTTGCACTACATCCAACACCCAGCTAGTAGCATTTTGCATGTTATCGATCTCTCCAGTTGGAGAAAGCTCTACTAAAACAAGTAACCCTTCACTTAATACGTTAGTACAGCCCCCATATAAAATCACCTCGGCTGGAGGGATAGTATTTTTCTCAACAATTATTTTCCAGCTATATTCAGCTTCTTGAAACGCCAGTAATCGCAGAACTAATTTGCCTGACAATTCTTGCTTTTGCACCTGTGCCAGATGGAGCATTACTTTTTTAGGGGCTAGGGAGCATTCTTAGCATTCTTAGCATTCTTAGCAGGGGAGCTAGATTATTAATATCGACTCGCCGTTCGCTAGTTGCCGAGGAATCGCTGATAGCTAGTATTTATGCTAAATGACGGAGCCGCTCACGCAAAATTTCCGCTTGTTTTTCAGCTTCTTCCATTGCATCCTGCGCTCCTTTGACTACTTCAGGTGGGGCTTTATCAACAAACTTAGGATTGCTCAATCGTCCACTTAATGATTTAGCTTCTGCTTCTACCTTGCTTAAACTTTTTTCTAGCTTCGCACGTAGCGCCGCCACATCAATCACTCCCGCGAGGGGAATCAGCACTTGCACTGTACCAACTACGCCAGCAATTACGGGTTCTATTTCTTTGTCAAGAGCATTAGTAATAGTCAATGACTCAACTTTAGCTAAATCTTGAATGTAAGCCTGTCCAGTTGTGAGAATTTGGTGTTCGCGATCGCTTTCACTTTGCAATATCACCGTCACTTTCACTCCTGGCTTAATATCCGCTTCTGCGCGAAGATTCCGAATTGTGCGGATCGTGCCTGTTAATAGTTCAAACTGCTGTTCTAACTGGGTATCAATTAATGTTGTCTCTGCTTCTGGATAAGATTGCAGCCCCAATATTTGCCCAGTTTCTGTTTGAGTCAGCGTATACCAAATTTCCTCTGTAATATGAGGCATAAATGGATGAAGTAATTTTAAAATTCCTTCTAAAACATAGGCAAGAGTTTGTCGCGCCACTTGCCGCGATTGGGCAGCTGCATCCTTTTGGAGCCTAGATTTAACTAATTCAATATACCAGTCGCAGAAGTCACCCCAGATAAAGTCATAAAGTCCTTTTGCGGCTTCCCCCAGTCCGTAGTTATCAATGTAATCACTCGTTTGCTTTACGACTTGATGGAACCGCGAGAGAATCCAGCGATCGCTTAGTTCTAAAGCCTCGCTCCCGTCGTGATCCCCCTTTGTTAAGGGAAGATTAAAAGGGGATCTCAACTGCTGTGGCGTTTGACCATCTAAATTCATCATTACGAATCGCGAAGCATTCCACAGCTTGTTAGTAAAATTCCGCGATGCCTCTACCGACGGTGACTCATCAGTTTTCCGATTGTACTCTAGGCGGATATTTTGACCCGCTCCCGCCACTTCCTTTACCAAGGTATAACGCAGAGCATCTGTGCCGTATTTGTCAATCAGCAACAACGGATCAATGCCATTGTTTGCCGACTTAGACATTTTTTTCCCGTTTTCATCTAGTACCAACCCATGAATGTAAACATCACGGAAGGGCATTTGATTTGTAAAGTGTCCAGCCATCATCGTCATCCGCGCTACCCAGAAGAAGATGATGTCAAACCCAGTCACCAGGGTAGATGTGGGGTAATAAAACTCCAAGTCACGAGTTTGTTCAGGCCAACCTAAAGTAGAAAAAGGCCAAAGTCCCGAAGAAAACCAAGTATCTAATACATCTGGGTCTTGGATTAGCTTGACATTTAAGCCGAATTGTAAATCAGCTTTTTCTTGTGCTTCCGCTTCATTCTGTGCCACCACAAATGGCGTGTCGTCAGTAATTTCTCCCCCAGTTTCACTTACAGCGTACCAAGCCGGAATTTGATGTCCCCACCACAATTGACGAGATATGCACCAGTCTTTTAATTTTACCAGCCAGTCACGATAAACCTTTGTCCAACGTTGGGGTACAAACTCAGGGGAACTTTGCTGATCCAAAAATTCCAGGGTTTTGTCAGCTAGGGGGCGAATTTTAACGAACCACTGAGTTGAAAGCAAGGGTTCAATAGGAACTTTACCGCGATCACTATACGGGACTGTATGCTTATAGTCTTCCACCTTCACTAAAACAGAGTCTGCCTCCAGCCGTTGCACCACATTCTTACGAGCAACAAACCGATCTTGCCCTTGGAATGGCCCTGCATTTTCGTTTAAAGTGCCATCCTTATTCATAATGTTGATCATCGGCAAACTGTGACGCTGACCCATTTCAAAATCATTTGGATCGTGCGCGGGTGTCACCTTCACGCAACCAGTACCAAATTCGGGATCGACCAACTCATCAGCAATTACTGGAATTTCCCGATTCATAATCGGTAACGTTAGCGTTTTGCCAATCAAATGTTTATAGCGATCGTCATTAGGATTCACCGCCACAGCTGTATCACCCAACATTGTCTCTGGTCGAGTCGTCGCCACCTCCACATAGCCAGAACCATCAGTAAGCCCATAGCGGAAGTGCCACAAATGCCCATTAACTTCAAGGCTTTCCACCTCCAAATCAGAAACAGCTGATTGAGTAGCAGGACACCAGTTGACTAAATACTTACCGCGATAAATCAACCCTGACTCGTAGAGACGAGTGAACGCTTCCATCACTGCTTTGGATAAGCCCTCATCCAAGGTGAATCGTTCCCGCGACCAATCTACCGAGACACCCAAACGCCGTAGTTGATTAACAATTGTGCCTCCAGATTGAGCCTTCCATTGCCAAGCGCGTTCTAAAAACTTCTCCCGCCCCAAGTCATAGCGGCTTTTCCCTTCAGCCTGTAGCTGTTTATCTAAAATCGCTTGTACTGCAATGCCAGAGTGATCAGTTCCTGGTAGCCACAGAGTATTAAACCCCTTCATCCGGTGATAGCGGACTAAAACATCAATCAGCGTGTCATTAAAGGCATGACCCATGTGCAGAGTGCCAGTAACATTCGGCGGGGGAATCATAATGCAGTAAGGTTTGCCGCCGCGATCCGGGTCAGCTTTATAGACTTGGTTGTCTTCCCAGTATTTTTGCCACTTGGCTTCCGTACTAGAGGGGTCGTAAATGCTGGATAGAGTAGGGATAGTTACGGTCATGGAGAGAAAACTCAGGAGCAGTTATTTAAAATTTTGCCACATGGTTGTTGAGGCTATGAAGAAATGGACTATTCAGAAGACAAGTTACAAGGACATTAATCAATTTTTTCTTTCAGCGTGCGATCGCTTCGCGCCATTGGTAAAATTGGTTCTACCCAGCCGTTGAGGGTAACAAAATATAGTTCTACGTTGACAGGGTAGCGATCACAAATTGCCCAATAAGCTTGGCTGAGATAATAGCTATGAACTTGTCGCTCTCGGTCTGAATTTTGACTCAATAGAGGATCAATTTGACGTGCATAAGCGCCACAGTCTTGATGATCGATTAGCACCACCTTTTTAATGTGGTGCAATTGATAGGATAAATCCAATTGATCCCAAAAGGTAGTTGTATCAGCCGATTGAGGAAAGTTATTCAAAGCCAATGAAGCACCTGCTAGCGCTGTCCAGTCATAATGATTTGTCAAATTTTGGAGCGCTAAAAAAGAACGTTCCGCTTCTAAAAAGCGAAAGTCAATACAGCTAAGAACTAAGGCTGTAGCTGTGTTTCCCGCTCTAGCAGGCGGAACTGATTGGAGGATAGACGCGATCGCACCTGGTATCAGCGCTCTTAAAAAAAGGCGGCGGTTGATCCCCCAATATATTCGGCAATTAGGACTGTGCATTTATAGAAATTCAGGGATAAAAAAGTACATAACCTATTGCCTGAAATTTAAGCTTAGGGTTGTGGAAAAACAGAGAGTAGTGAGCGCCGTGAACAGTGAGGTTTTCTCTTTTGACTATTGTCTACTCACTAATGTGTTTTACAAAAAAAGGGACGCTAAGAGCGCCCCCAAAAACCTCTAAATAACTCAAAGTGTCTAGACGTTAGCCGCTACCCTAGCTGGCTTCTTAGCGGTTAAACGCTCATAAGCTGCCCGCATCTTCAAACCAGTAAGCACTTGGAATAGTCCAGTACCATTGTTGGAACCCGGATACTCCCGGTGCTGAAGCAACAGATGTGTCATCTCACCTGGGTACTTAGTAGAAGTATTGCTCAAATGGCTTTCGATATAGCTGACTTCTTCCAGCCTGTCAAACTGACCATCCACTTCTAAAACTGAGACATAGCGACCATAGTAGACATCTGAGCCGTAGAACATTTGCATACCTGGGTAAGAGCAAGTAAGCTTGCGTCCACACGGAGTCCACTGAATGGTTGACCCTTGATCAAACAGGTAAACTGGCTCCGAACCTTCCAAGTCTTCTCGCTGAAGCATCCTTACCCGCAGTACCCGACGCTCTTTATCATCCTTGATCAAGTTAGTGGGCAATACCTGAATAACAACATCGGCAAATTCTCTTTGTGGCTCAATGTATGCCTCGAAATCAGGGCGACGAGCATTAATCGCCTGCATGACATCTTCATAGCGATGACCGCGCTCTGCCATGTCTCGTTGAATCTTCCAGGCAATCTTGACTTCATCGCTGATGTCGAGATACACACTAAAGTCTAATAGCGATCGCACTCGCTCATCAAATAACGGATGCAGCCCTTCAACTACAATAATGTGATTCGCTTCCACCTGCTCTGGTGGATCGATCATGCCGGTTTCGTGGTTATAGATGGGCTTATCAATTGTTTGACCACTCTTAAGCGCTTTAATTTGTTCATACATCAGGTCAAAATTGTTTGCCCTGGGGTCGAGTGCAGTGATACCCGTTTCTTTGCGCTGGATGCGATCCAAAGAGTGATAGTCATCTAGACAAATGACTGTGATCAATTCTTCACCAAACAAATCGGTTAACCGACGCAAAAAAGTAGATTTACCGCATCCGGAGTCTCCGGCAACTCCAATTAAAACCACGCGATCCGGCTTACTCATAGGTTTCCTCTAACGACAAGATAGGTCAATTTTAAAGTTGTTTGTTTGCTAAATTTGTAGCCCGGAGGTTACTCTGTTGCTCTGTGACCGCAAAAACCACAGATGCGTTGACAACAACCGATACAGTTAAGCTGTACCGTTCAATTGTTGCCCTCTATGAATACTGTAGAAGCAATACCCTTACGGTAAGACTAAGTGTCTACATGAATTGCCCCTACTTTGGCTGGTAAGTATTTTGTCCTACTGTTATAGTAGATTCTACCAGAATGGGATCTCCTCTACAAGCCTGACGGAGCCTTATCGTCTGGCTTAGTATTTATGCTAATGTTTAGTTGCACTTTTTTATAGAAAAAACCAAAACTGACTCGCTTTTGACATTTTGCAGGTTATGTACACTGTAGGGTGATAAAAGATGTGATGTTGGATTTACCACAGTCGTTTAACGAGTGAGCCGATATTGGTAAGGTTATAAAGGTTACTTTCTGTACATAATAGTTTCTCACCCCGGTATCGGGTAGTGAAGCTTGTCTGTGGTGCAAAGGGCTTTTTTCAACAATTTTTTAAGTAAGGTTCGGAGAAATTTAATCGATGTACAACTCAAGCGCCGCTGACGAGGCAGCCAATACTTCATCTGGTAGCCGCGTTTTTATTTACGAAGTGGTTGGTCTCCGTCAGAACGAAGAAACTGACAAAACGGACTACCCAATTCGTCAAAGTGGCAGTGTGTTTATCAGAGTGCCTTACAAGCGCATGAATCAAGAAATGCAGCGAGTCACTCGTATGGGCGGAAAAATTGTCAGTATTCAATTAATGAACGCTGATAATCAAGCGAATGGTAAAGCAACATCTACGACTACTGATAATCAAGCAAATGGTAAAGCCACTGTTACTACTGACAGTGCAGCAAATGATGAAGCTAAATTAGAAACTAAATCAGAGTCCAAATTAACAGAAAAAGGCAAGCCTATGACTCAAGCGAAGCCAAAAAAGGAAACCCACACTGACGTTCCGGTTAACATTTATCGTCCCAATGCGCCATATATAGGTAAGTGTATCTCTAATGACGAGTTGGTGGGCGAGGGTGGCATCGGTACTGTTCGTCACTTGACATTTGATATTTCTGGTGGCGATTTGCGGTATTTAGAAGGCCAAAGTATCGGCATTATTCCACCGGGAACTGATAAAAACGGCAAACCAGAAAAACTTAGGCTGTACTCGATCGCTTCTACGCGTCATGGCGATCGCGTTGACGATAAAACTGTATCGTTGTGTGTCAGACAACTAGAGTACAAGCATCCTGAAACGGGCGAAACAATCTACGGTGTCTGTTCAACTCACTTGTGCCATCTTGAACCTGGGGCAGATGTAAAAATCACCGGGCCAGTTGGTAAAGAGATGTTGTTACCAAGTGATCCAAATGCCAAGGTGATTATGTTCGCAACCGGAACTGGAATTGCGCCATTCCGGGCTTACCTATGGCGGATGTTTAAGGAAAACGAAAAAGCGGCTAACCCAGATTATCAGTTTAATGGCTTTGCCTGGCTGATCTTTGGTATTCCCACAACTCCTAACATTCTCTACAAGGAAGAACTAGAACAAATCCAGCAGCAGTACCCTGATAACTTCCGCCTAACTTGCGCGATCAGCCGCGAACAGAAAAACCCCGAAGGCGGCAGGATGTACATTCAAGATCGAGTGGCTGAACACGCCGAAGAACTGTGGAAGATGATTCAGGAAGAAAATACCCACACCTATATTTGCGGTTTGAAGGGTATGGAAGGTGGCATCGACGAGGCGCTGTCTGCGGCGGCTGCTAAAGATGGTGTCAACTGGATCGACTATCAGAAGGAAATCAAAAAAATCGGTCGCTGGCACGTAGAAACGTACTAATAGAGGCGAGAGGCGATCTTGCGAGAGGCAAGAGGCAAAAAAATCTCTTTCTTTACTTTTGATTGGTTAGGGGTGTATGGACATACGCCCCTACAATTGTTTTTGGTGAACTGGGTGCAAGAATTGTGGTTAAGGTAGGTTTGCTGGGATTGGGAACGGTGGGTGCGGGTACAGTTAAGCTGTTGCTAGATCCATCTGGGCGTAATCCATTGTTACAGGAGATAGAGATTTATCGCGTGGGAGTGCGATCGCTAAATAAACCCCGCGCCGTAAATTTGCCTGCCCAAATACTGATAACAGATTTAGAGGCAATTGTCAACGATCCAGAAGTAGAGATTGTAGTCGAAGTTTTAGGGGGATTGGAACCAGCGCGATCGCTGATCCTGCTGGCAATTAGTCAAGGTAAGCACGTTGTTACGGCAAATAAGGCTGTAATTGCCCGCTACGGTGATGAAATTTTCAATGCTGCCACTGCTGCCGGAGTATATGTCCTATTAGAAGCGGCTGTGGGCGGCGGTATCCCCGTTATTCAACCACTAAAGCAGTCTTTAGGTGTCAACCGCATTCAGGCTGTTACAGGCATCGTCAATGGCACTACTAACTACATCCTGACACGGATGCAAACCGAGGGTAGCAGTTTCAACGATATTTTAGCAGATGCCCAAAAACTCGGTTATGCCGAAGCAGATCCAACGGCTGATGTTGATGGCTTAGACGCGGCAGATAAAATTGCCATTCTCGCGTCATTAGCATTTGGGGGACGAATTAAACTCCAAGATGTCTACTGCGAGGGAATTCGCGCCGTTGGTAAACCGGATATTGCCTATGCCCAGAAGCTTGGTTTTGTAATTAAATTGCTAGCGATTGCCCAACGAGAGCAAATAACGGCAACTACTGATGCTTCAACTACCTCTAGCCTCTCCGTCAGAGTGCATCCTACTTTAGTACCTGAGTCACATCCTTTAGCAAGTGTCAATGGCGTTGACAACGCAATTCTTGTTGCAGGAGAACCAATTGGAGAAGTAATGTTTTTTGGACCAGGGGCGGGTGCAGGTGCTACTGCAAGCGCCGTTGTATCGGATATTTTAAATATTGTGGCTGTTTTGAAGACTAATCCAGCCCAAACTCAAACGGCTAAAATTCATCCGCTTTTAGCGTGTTCTCATCAACATTACAGTGCGAATCCTAACGGGCAAGCCTTTTTGGGTATCGCGCCGATGGAAGAACTTGTGACTCGGTTTTACGCCCGCTTCCTCACCCTAGATCGCCCCGGCGTTATTGGCAAATTGGGTACTTGCTTTGGCAATCACGGCGTTAGCCTAGAATCAGTTGTCCAAACTGGTGTGCAAGATCAGTTAGCTGAGATTGTTGTCGTCACTCACGATGTCCGAGAAGGCAACTTTCGCTCCTCCCTAGCAGAAATCCGCACTTTAGAAGCAGTAGACAGCATTCCTAGCTTACTGAGAGTTCTTTAAGTGAGTACAATTTCAAATTTCTGCAAAACTTCCCCACAAGGCAGTAGTCCAAAACTCTCACCTGTGCCTTAATTGCTTTAGCACACACAATCGCTGTGTGAGGCAAAATAAACAACATCTAAGCGCAGCGATTAAACGGATTTCATAAACATGACAAATTCGCCTCCCCCTGATCCCCAGTCATCTCAAAACAATCCTTTAGGATTTGATGAATTTATTGGCATCTTCGTTGCCCTTACAACCATTGGCGCGATTCTATTTTGGTCACTTTCACGCGGAAATGAGGGATTCAACCTAACAAGCCTTTTATCCCCGTCTCCGTCTCCGTCTGCTCAACCAACGTTTACACCAGTCCCTGAAGCAACAACAGGGGAAGAAGCGCCAGCATTGCCGCCTGCAACAGTAACTCCAACAGAGTCACCACAGGTATTAGCACCAGTACCAGATAGAAGAACTGGACAGCAAATTCCAATCGTGGTTCCTTTCAGAACTACAACACCAGAGCGAGTACAACAAACTCCAGCACCAACTCAACCGATTAACTTCGTGGATGTTCCCCAAGACTACTGGGCGCGTTCTTTTATTGATGCTCTCTCTGCACGTGGTATTGTCACTGGCTTTGCTGGTGACTACTTTCGACCAGATCGACCTGTAACAAGGGCAGAATTTGCGGCAATTCTCCAAGATGCCTTTGATCAAAAACCTGGTCAGGGGACAGCAAATTTTAAGGATGTGCAACCAAATTTTTGGGCAGTTCCAGCAATTACTAGAGCCAATCAAACCGGATTCTTAGAAGGGTATCCTGGTAATGTCTTTAGACCACAGCAGGAAATTCCCAGAGTACAAGTTTTAGTTGCCCTTGCTAGTGGCTTAAATCTCCCAACTGTATCTTCTCCAGAGCAGGTTTTGGGCATCTACAACGATGCTAACCAAATTCCTAATTACGCAACTGAGAGCATAGCTGCGGCTACAGCAAATGGTCTTGTGGTAAATTATCCCGATCCAAAATCACTCAATCCTAATCGAAATGCCACTCGCGCCGAAGTTGCAGCAATAGTTCATCAAGCTCTAGTGCAAGCAGGCAAGGCAGAACCAATCCAATCTCAATACGTTGTTCCAGCGCGACCTTAAATAATGACAAAGAAAGTGAGTAGTCAATAGTGTTTGTAATCACTCTTTCTGACTTACTGCGCTCTCTAAATCGTGTTTTAAAAACAAACTCAATCCTTTATTTAGGCTAGACCAAAAAGGATTGAGTTATGATACTTGCTAACAGTAAGCGAAGCAAGTTTTTGTTTTTTTCTGCCATAAGATGAATGGGTGCTACGCGGCGTATACACCCCTAATACGGCTTAATTTAGGTTAAAAACAGGCTTTTATATCTTCCTGTTTACCCTTTACTTTGGCTAAAAAATCAATGAATGGTAAGCTCTAAGAGTTTGGGAGTTGTTGGCTACCAACCACTTGCTGCTTGAGTTTTTCAATTTCTTGAGACAACTCTTGTCGCTTTGAAGCTTGAAGTAAAAAGCGATTCACAAACCATGCTGAGTAACCAATACCAATTAACTCAAACGTTGGTTGCAGCAGGGGAATATCATTGAATGCATCAATTACTGCTAGGACTACCTTAACTGTAATAATTGCAGCAAAAATTAGACCAAGGGTAATAATTGGCTGCTTGTATTGGTTAAAGAACTTACCTATATAATCGGGCAGCTGTGCTAAAAAGTCAGAAACTTGTGAGCCAAGTTTTTGCCATTGAGTATCAGTTGGAGTGTTGGCTCGTATTGTTGCCAAGGGTGCTGAATCTGATGATCCTATAACCTCTGAGGAGGTAGCAGTATCTGTGTATTCCGGCGGTTGCAGTTGGGATTCCATAATTTTTATGTTGTTATTTGGGAATGACAACTTTGAGGTTTTTGACTGGACGATACATAAAGAATGCAGCATCGCCTAGTTTTCTAGAGAAAGCTGTTTTGCATTGTTTTCCACAATAGCTGACCTGAAGCACTGGTTCATCAACTCCAAGATAGAGAGTGATTCGCTAGCTAGAAGTCAGAAGGCAGAAGATTGAATTAAAATTTGCCTACGTCGTTCTTTAGTTTGGATAAAGTCGAGCTATCAGCTTGCAGTTAAGCAAGACGAATAGTTACTTACTAAAGAGCCTCAGCTTTAATTTGATTGGGGCAAGGTTGCCCTTGTTCAAACTTAGAGAGATTAGCAAGGGTAGTTGAGGCAATAGTCTTGAGGGCATCGACAGTAAAAAAGGCTTGATGTCCAGTAATTAGCACGTTCGGAAAAGTGAGCAGGCGTTCAAAAAGATCGTCTTGAATCACTTGATTCGAGAAATCTTCAAAGAATAAATCCCCCTCTTGTTCGTAAACGTCTAAACCAAGATAGCCTATTTTCCCCGATTTTAAGCCTTTAATTACTGCTTTCGTGTCAATTAATGCTCCACGACTCGTGTTAATTAGCATAACACCTGTTTTCATCTGCGAGATTGTCTCCGCGTTAATTAGGTGATGGGTTTCGGGGATCAAAGGGCAGTGCAAGGTAATAATATCGGCAGCAGCAAATAGTTCAGATAGTGATACATACTTTACTCCCAAAGCTTCGCAATCTGGGTGCGGCGATTTATCATATGCCAGAATCTGGCATCCAAAGCCGTTGAGAATTTGCGCCGTAATTGCACCAATTTTGCCAGTGCCAACAATGCCAACTGTTTTACCGTGTAGATCAAATCCCAAAAATCCATCTAGAGAAAAATTACCGTCGCGGATACGGGCATAAGCGCGATGGATCTTGCGATTGAGCGCCAGAATCAGCCCTACAGTGTGTTCGGCAACGGCATAAGGCGAGTAAGCTGGAACGCGGACAACAGTTAGCTTTAAGTCAGCTGCCTTGTTTAAATCTATATTGTTGAAACCAGTGGAACGCAGGGCAATTATTTGGGTTCCCTGACTTGCCAATTTCGTTAAGGTTTTGGCATCAAGCTGATCGTTGACAAAAACACAGACTGCTGGAAAGTCTGCTGCCAATATGCTTGTTTCGTAATTTAGATGTGGTTCAAAATAAATTAGTTCATGTTCGTAGTCGGCGTTGGCAGCTTCTAGGAAAGTGCGATCGTAGGATTTTGTACTGAATACAGCGACTTTCATCCTTTTACCTGCGGCATTTTTAGTGGGAATGACTAAGTGTGAATTGTAGGCACAATATTCAGGGTTAATTGTAGTTAAATAACTCTAAATAAAAACCTTTTTAGAGCAACACACACGATCGCCAAGCGTCCAAAAATAAGTAAGCGCGATCGCACTTTGTATAGACACCGCTACTTCTTCCTCTTTACGCAGCAGCAAAATGTTGTCAAAAGTCAATTAGCCTCCTGCTGCAAACGTAAGCATGATAAAAACCGAAAGTAAAATTCCAGGGATTAGTAGCGCTATTAGCGTTAACAGGTCGTGTGTATTCATTATTCTTACCCTCCTATAAAATGATCTGATGAAAGGATAAATGCTTTTCTAACCTAACTTATCTAAGTCAGCCTAGATAAGTTACAATTAATTTATATACGTTAACAGACACAAGAATTCTGCTTGTAGGTTGCCAAGGACACCACCTAGAAGGTGATTGATTGACATCAGCGTACCAAAGCCACCCACCGGATAGAAAAAAGTGTTCCTACAAAAAGTTTTATCTTACTCCCCCAACATCCCCTACAATGTAGTCGCGATTGCAGCTTCTCTAGGTGGACTAAAAGCAATCAGCAATATTTTGTCTGCCTTACCCTCAGATTTTCCAGCAGCTATTACGATAGTCCAGCATCTATCTACCCTGTATCCTAGCTATATGGCGGAGATCCTCAGCCAGTGTACAGCTATGCGAGTCAAGCAGGCAGAAGAAGGGGAATTGTTACGCGCAGGGACAGTGTACATAGCTGTTCCGGGTAAGCACCTGCTAGTTAATCCGCAGGGTACGCTTTCCCTCTCAGATACAGACAAAGTACATTTTGTCCGCCCCGCAGCTGATAAACTTTTTGCGTCGTTAGCAGCTAGCTATAAATCACAGGCGATCGCCATAGTTCTCACTGGTAGGGATAGTGATGGTGCAACAGGTGTGCTAGCAATCAAAAAGCAGGGCGGGATCGTGATCGTCCAAGATGAAGCTGATTGCGAGTGTTTCAGTATGCCTAAACACGCTATTGAAACGGGAAAAGTAGATTTTGTGCTTCCCTTAAATGCGATCGCTACTAAACTGATTAGTCTGGTAATGATGGAAAAAGCGGCGTGAGAGGGAGCATTCTTAGCAGGGGAGCAGGGGAGTTGAGTAAAGCTTGATTGGGCTATTTTAAGCCTTTTAAAGAACTTGCTGTTTCAGTGGCCGTCAAATTTTTACTCTGAATTAAGACACCAAAACCGCCTAATCCGGTGGGCTCAATCAATTGGTGTAGGGCTTCACGCCGTTGCAGTAGCTGTTGGATAGATTGAGGGTTACTGGTGGAGAGGGCGGCAATGCGATCGCCTAGTCCTAATGCCATCAAAAACAATCCTTGCTGAGTAAAACCAAGATTATCCAACCCACACATCTCGCCCCAGCGTTGTAAGGCGGTAAAGTCTACATGGGCTGTAATATCTTGTTGCCCAATATTTATATATGGGTTGTTATGGTGCATATGGCGGTAGTAGCACTGTAACGTTCCTTGCGATCGCATCGGATTGTAGTAACGATGCGCTGGATAGCCATAATCAATTGTTAATAAATACCCACGCTGTAGCCGATTTGATACCACTTTCAGCCAGTCTAGGGCGGCTAAGTTAACTTCGCTGCGGTAGCCGTCTGGGTAGGCGCTAGATGGCAATGCTATTTTTACTAAATCAAAATATTCAGCTAGTTGAGGTGTGGAAAGTTCGCCTATTACTTCAACAAATATAGGCAATCCTCTCGCTTCCTGTGTCGTGACATAAATTTCCCGCAGTTGTCCCGCTTCTATAATGAACTGATGCACGGGTAAAGCATCAACTAATTCATTGGAAAAACAGCAACCGATAATTGAGTCGGTGGCTATCTCTTCTAAGCTGCACCATTTGATCGGTAAATTCTTTAAACGTTGTTGCTGTTCCTGCTGAAGGGCATTAGACTTTTCAACGATGATGTATTCTAGGGCGGCAAAAAAATCTGGATAGTGCTGCAATAAGTACCCAAGAATATCTGCTGCTAGAATACCTTGACCAGCCCCCATTTCTACTATAGTAAATTGCTGTTGCCCAATAATTTCCCCCATCTGAACAAATTGTTCAGCTAGCAATTCACCAAAGTCAGCACCAAGATGAGGCGATGTCAAAAAGTCTCCCTGCTGTCCAATATTTATCGCTTTGGTTGCATAATAGCCCTGCTGAGGGTGATACAGCGCTGCTTCCATGTATTGGGTAAATGTAATGCGCTGCCCTTGAGAACAGGCAATGTCACGAGCGATCGCGTCACACAGCAAGGGATTGGAATCATCGTCTAGTTGTGGCATAAGAGGGATCAGGGGTTAAGGGCTAGGGGCTAGGGATTAGGGGTAGAGCAACCTACGGTTGCAAAACTGGTGTCTAGCACCGTATTTAACATCAGCTATACTACTTCTTCTCTTACCCCTAATCCCTGATCCCTGATCCCTGATCCCTAGCTATTAACGATCTACCGATCCCATGATGATGTCAACACTACCCAAGATCGTCACAATGTCGGCAACTTTCACACCCCGCAGAATTTTGGGAAATATCTGGAGGTTGTTGAAATCGGCTGCGCGAATCTTCCAACGCCAAGGAAAGACATTATCATCGCCAATGAGATAAATTCCTAGTTCACCTTTGCCACTCTCGACACGAGCGTAAATTTCACCCTTGGGCATTTTAAAAGTAGGAGAAATTTTCTTGCCAATGTACTGATAATCAAAGCCATTCCACTCAGACTTTGGTCCTTCAGCTAGGCGTTTGGCTTCTAGATTTTCGTAGGGGCCGCCGGGAAGTCCAGCGATCGCTTGGCGCAAAATCTTAACCGATTCGCGCATTTCCCGAATCCTGACGACGTACCGCGCGAAGCAATCACCCGCCGTTTCCCATTGTACATCCCAGTCGAAATCGTCGTAACACTCATAGTGGTCAACTTTCCGCAGATCCCACTTTACCCCAGAAGCCCGCAGCATTGGGCCAGAAAGTCCCCAGCTAATTGCTTCTTCACGGTTAATTGTGCCAACGCCTTCAACTCGTCGCCGGAAGATTGGGTTATCGGTAATTAAGCGCTCGTATTCATCTACTTTGGGCGTAAAGTAGTCACAGAATTCTATGCACTTATCAATCCAGCCGTAGGGTAAATCAACCGCAACTCCGCCAATGCGGAAATAGTTGTTATTTACCATCCGATAACCAGTGGCGGCTTCCCATAAATCGTAAATTAGCTCTCTTTCACGGAAAATGTAAAAGAAAGGAGTTTGAGCGCCCACATCAGCCATGAATGGTCCTAGCCATAGCAAGTGGTTGGCAATTCGGTTCAATTCCAGCATGATTACGCGGATGTAGCTAGCGCGTTTAGGTACTGGAATATTAGCCAGCTTTTCTGGTGCGTTGACGGTGACTGCTTCGTTGAACATTCCTGCTGCATAATCCCACCGACTGACGTAAGGAACGTACATGATGTTGGTGCGGTTCTCGGCAATTTTTTCCATGCCTCGGTGCAGGTATCCCATTACTGGTTCGCAGTCCACCACATCTTCGCCATCGAGGGTGACAATCAGCCGCATTACTCCGTGCATGGAGGGATGGTGTGGCCCCATGTTCAGCACCATCGGTTCAGTTCTGGTTTCTAGCCTTGCCATAGGTGAGTAATTTCCTGTTTATGAAGATTTTAAGTTAAACTGCCTCAGCTTTAGCGCGCTAGATGCCAAGGACACAAAGAAAGTGTGCGAAAGCGATAAGTTGGAGAGGAGCGGCACTTAAAATTTTTACTTGATGTTTAATTTTCTTGTACCCACTACTCACTTTGCACTTTTCACTACTCACTTCTTTCGATAAATGCTTTTACTTGATGTTTAATTTTGTTGCACTTCTTTAATTATATGGAGCTTGGGATTCAAGAAAGCGAGGACAGGGCTTTTGTTCATGTCCCAGTGTTGAGTCAAGAGGTAATTACAGGCCTTGCGATACGTCCATCTGGGCATTATTTAGATGCTACGGTGGGTGGTGGTGGTCACAGTGAGTTAATTTTGGCAGCTGCACCGGATGTCCGCGTCACAGCTATTGATCGAGATGAGCAAGCGATCGCCGCCGCAAAAACTCAACTTGCTACTTATGGCGATCGCGTCCAATTTCTTCTGGCTAATTTTGCTGAATATCAACCAAATAATATCTTATTTGATGGTATAATAGCCGACTTAGGCGTTAGCTCTCATCATCTTGATGTAGCTAAACGAGGCTTCAGTTTTCGCAATGCTGCTACTTTAGATATGCGGATGGACACGCGGCAATCTTTGACAGCAGCTGAGGTGATCAACTTTTGGGATGAAAGTCAACTTGCGGATATTTTCTTTAAATACGGCGAGGAACGACTATCGCGACGAATTGCACGGCGGATTGTAGAACAACGTCCCTTTGAAACAACTACTCAACTAGCAGAGGCGATCGCTTATGCTGTACCTCGCCAATATCGCTACGGTAGAATTCACCCTGCTACCCGTGTTTTTCAAGCACTGCGAATTGTAGTTAACGACGAGTTAACCTCTCTAGAAACTTTTATAAATCGCGCACCCGATTGGTTAGCACCAGGCGGCAGAATTGGAATTATTAGTTTTCACAGTCTAGAAGACCGGATCGTGAAGCATAGTTTAAGGGCTTCACCGTTGTTAAAAATATTGACAAAAAAGCCAATTACTGCTCAAGAGGATGAAATAAAGCAAAATCCGCGATCGCGCTCTGCTAAACTTAGATTTGCAGAACGACGAGATATGATTAGTTAAATTACCAGCTTCTCAAAAATTAATAAGCGGAATTACCTTTTGTGCAGTCCCGATGCCTTCAGGCATCGGGACTGCGGAATTTTTGCTCTACTACATGGCGAGGAATTTCTACCACAAAAGTCGTTCCTTGATCCAGGTTACTCTCAACTGTAATCTTGCCGTGGATTATCTCAACTAAGCGGTTAGTAATCGCCAGTCCTAAACCAGTACCACCGTGTTCGCGGGTTAAAGTTTGATTTCCTTGCCGGAATTCCTCAAAAATATACCCTAAGTCAGATTCTGCGATGCCAATTCCAGTATCTTTAACTGCGATCGCGATTTTGTTTTCAGTCACTTCCCCCACTTCTACCTGAACACCGCCAACCTCAGTAAATTTAATCGCGTTGGAGAGTAAGTTAACTAAAATTTGGCGCAAGCGAGTCTTGTCGTTGACAATCACAGGATTATGGAGATTTAATTTAACTTCCATTGTCAAATTCTTCTGTTCGGCTAGAGAGCGCATTTCTTCCTGAGTAGCTGTCACTATTTCAGCTAAGTTAAGTTCTTGAAGTTTAAGTTCAAGCTTGCCAGCCTCTAGCTTCGAGAAGTCGAGAATATCATCAATTAAAGTTAATAAATGCCTACCACTGTTGAGAATGCGTTGAACCATGTTTTCTTGCTTGGGAGCAAGTGTTGCTTGGGGGTAGCGCAACAGCAGTTGGGAAAAACCAATAATTGCGTTCATCGGACTACGCAATTCATGAGACATGATCGCTAAGAAATGCGATTTTAGTCGTGCTGTTTCTTGTAGTTGAAGATTCTGCATTTGAATGTTGCGAATTTGCGCTTCAGTCTGCTTGCGGACTGTGATGTCACGCACTAGCCAACGCCAACCACTTAGTTTACCTTCCCGGTCGCGGACAGTAGAGATAGTTACAGCAGCGTCAAAGGTTGTACCTTCACGGTTACAAAGCTGTAGTTCCCATTCTTGCGTCAAATCAAGTTTGTGTAGTTGGTTTAGCTTGGAACGAAAGCAACGCCGTTGTTCGTAAGGGACGAAGTTGACAAGCGGTTTGCCCTTTAATTTCTGCTGCGAAATTTTGAACAATGATGCAACCGTGCGATTTGCTTCTTTGATTATTCCTACATCATCAGTTACCAGGTAGCCATCTGGTGCAAATTCAAATAACTCCTGATATCGTTGACGTTCTGCTTCCACAATGGCGCGCGCGATCGCTAACTCTTCATTTTGCGCTCTCAGTTCTTCTTCTGCTACGTGCAATTCTTCCAAGGCACTAAGTAGTTCCTCTAACGCTGCTGATTTTATCTCTGTTTGCGCTGGTGCTAACTCATCAGCACGTTTTTGAAGATTGGTAGCGCGATCGCGTACTGTACCTACCTTTTGGACAAAGCTGTCCATGCTATGCTCAAAATTTTTACCAGTTTCTTTTTCCACCTGAATCATTTATTTTGTTAACTAATTAAATAGATTAACTATTTAAATAAAAATTTACGTCTAAAGAAGCAATATTAGGATAAAATCATTTATTTTATAGTAATAACTATGCTTATTTATTAAAGAAATTAAACTAAGTTTTTTATTAACTGCAAAGCTTGTATTAAATATTAGAACTGCAAAACGATAATATTTGCTCTACTTTAGGGCTGATAGAAATTATTTTTAAGGTAGATTTAAATTTATTAGATATAATTTTTGCAAAAGTTACTATTTTGCGTAAAGTAGATAAGAAATATTCGTTTCCCCCCTACTCCCCTGCTAAGAATGCTCCCCTGCTCCCCCGCAGTTTGAACGAGCAAACTGAATGACTCACAGTTTATTCAGTTCTCAACTTCTGAGATTTCTTCCATCAACATGATCACGCCGCGAATTTCTGTTGTCGCACTCATTAGGGGTGTACAGACTACTTGACAGTTGCTCGCTCTACCACGACGATTTGTCGCCTTTAAAGTTATTTCTTGGTATTTAACTCCCAGTAAACAGCTGCGGAGTGCCTGTAGTAGTTGTTCTACTGGTAGACCAATATCTAGGTTCAGAAAGTGTTGACCTTTGACTTCTTCACTACGCCAACCCCATAAATCTTCAGATTTGTTGTTCCAAACTAAGACTTGTAGCTCTCGATCCACAACAACGACAGCGCCACGGATACTGGTTAAGATCGCCTCTAAGAAGGCGTTAATTTCGTTAAGTTGAAGGCTACGCCGCCGCAATTCATCATTAATTGTCTGCAATTCCTCGTTAGAAGATTGCAGTTCCTCGTTCATGGTTTCCAATTCTTCGTTGGTAGATTGCAGTTCTTCGTTGGTAGTCTCCAATTCTTCATTAGTAGATTGCAGTTCTTCGTTAGTAGTCTCCAATTCTTCATTAGTAGACTGCAATTCTTCATACGCCATTTCTAGCTCTTGGTTGGAGTGTTCTAACTCCTCAGTTAATTTTTTAGAGCGAGTAACATCGTTGAAACTGATGCTTGAGCCTAGCAGATTACCGTCAAAGTCAAATAGCGGTGTAACCTGCACGTCAAAATATTGAGCGCTGTTACTATTTGTCCATTCAACGTCTTTGTGGACAATTGTTTGCCGCTTATTGTTAGCTTGGTTAATTGAGGAGCGCAGTTCCACTGGTCGGTAAGAGATTTCTAAATCTTGGAGTGGACGATTTAGATCTCTGGGACTGAGGGCAAACAGCGATCGCATCCGGTCGTTAGCTAATACTAAAATACCCTTGACATCAACTACCATCTGAGCAAGTGTGCTGACATCGAACGCAGCATCCCGCAACCGTACATGAGTGGATAGATAGTTAAATTCCTTGTCGTCATTATTATTCATAAGCCACACGCGCTCGCGTACCCTGGCGTTCGCCACTTTTGTGAAAATGCGTCGATTCAAGTCTATTGGTGTAAAAGATTTACTGTGACTGAGTAACATTTCCGCTTTACCCAACACCAGAAAGGCGCTCTCATTTAAAGCAAAGTGAAACCGAGCGATAATTTTGGCTTGAGCTTCGGCATTAAAATACATCAAGGTGTTGCGGCACACCAGTAAGTCGATTCGGGAGATTGGCGCATCTTGAACCAAGTTGTGGCGACCAAAGATTACTGTGCGGCGTAGGTCTTTGCGAAAGATATACTGGCTATTAAAGCAAGCAAAATACCGTTCTAGTAGCTCTTGCGGAATGTTCTCTACTTCTTTAGCATTGTAGCTAGCCCCACGAGCTTCATTCAGTGCTTCCTCGTCTATATCTGTAGCGTAGATTTTGACTCGTTCTCGAAACTGTTCCACTCCCAAAACTTCTGCTAGCGCGATCGCCAAAGTGTAGGCTTCCTGTCCAGAAGCGCAGCCAGCACTCCAAACCCGAATCGGCTCGTGCGGTTCCTTGCGGGCTACGATTGCGGGAATAACCTCGGCTTGCAAGTAGTCCCAGGGCGACTGATCGCGAAAGAAGGAAGTGACATTAATCAGAATTGTGTTGAACAGTTGGATAAATTCTTGCGGATCTACCTCTAGGTAATCCATGTATTCGTTGATAGTCTCAATCCCCACAGCCTGCATCCGTTTTTGCACTCTTCGCATCAGAGTAGAACGCTTGTAGCCTGTGAAGTCAAATCCACGGCTGCGCTTGATGTAGTTCAGCAACGCTTCCAATTCAGAGCTGGTATCCGGGGTCATTGAATGAGGAGGTGGGGTGATGGCGGAATCAGGAGATAGTGTGCTCGAATAATGGGGTCTGTCCCCCAATCTCCTCTTCTATTTCCCTTTCTTCAGTCAAAAGTTTCATCAGTGTAGCTGCAATTTCATTCAAGGGTAGAACCCAATCAACACTGCCATTGTCAATAGCTATAGGCATATCGGAGGAAGCCGCAGTTGCTTGTTGGGCGATCGCGATGCCGCGTTTCTTTCTAATTGCCTGCACTCCCATAGCACCATTACCGTCTGTACCGCTAAGAACTACGGCTACAGCGCGTTGTTTGAAACTGGCTGCTACTGACTCGAATAGTAAGTCAACTGAAGGGCGCGCGAAGTGGACTAATTCTGAAGAGAACAAGGAAATAGTATTGTCTGAGTTGACTAGCAAGTGGTTATGCGGAGGAGCGATGTAGACTGTACCTGAAAGCAGCGAATCCCCCTGTTGCGCCTGCTTAACTATCATGCTTGTGCGCTGGCTGAGGATATCCAGCAGTTGGCTAAATTGCTGAGGGTTTAGAGGCTGCACTACAGTAATAGCGGCCGGAAAGTCTGCTGGTAAGGCACGCAAAACCTCGCTTAAAGCATTCACTCCAGCGCCATCAGATGTGCCAATCGCCACTATGTTCAAGTCTACAGGATTAACTGTTTTTGACCCATTATTACCTAGACTAGATGCCAGACTTTGCTCCCCTATTACTTGGCCATTCACACTTGACAAATGGCTATTTTTGTCTCCTTTAAGTAACAGTTGTCGGATGAGAGTGGCACGCTGCTGGGCAAATTGCCTCTGATCTTCAAAGCGCTTTGCTGAGAGATTTTGGTTGCGATCACGCGATCGTACTGCTAATCGCTCGGATAGCGCCGCTTTCTCCTCCAGCGCCCTGAGTGCATTCCACAGAGCCTCTTCCAACGCCTGGGACTGTTCTGCCATCAGGCTGTTCGCCGAGTAAGCATGGCCAGTACGACAACGGAATCGCAGCACCCCTCCTTCGTCTATTTCCCAAAGCACCCCGTTACAGTCTGGACAGGCGTACGGCGAGGGTGTTCCTGGGCGCTCGAGCTTCTGCATCGCGTTTATTTCCAGTTCTGCACTGTCAGTTTCTATTTCCATGTCGTGAGACACGGTTGGTTCTCCTGTTTCTACAGATTTGTGAATCAGAGCCACTAACACTGATGCGATTTCAGCTACTGGCAAGATATGGTCAACGTCTACATTTTCGATCGCATTGGCTGGCATTCCCGAATACATTGCTTCTTCAGGATTCTGAACAATAGCTATGCCGCCTTGCTGTTTTACCGCTAACAAACCCGCAGTCCCATCATCGAGAGTACCTGATAGCACTATGCCGACAACGCGAGACCCGTAAACCCGTGCCGCAGTCCGAAACAGGGGATCTACAGCTGGTCGATGACTATTTTCTTTGGGGCCACGTGCTAGACGAATGTATCCATTTTTAATCAGTAGGTGGTGATCCGGCGGTGCAACGTAAATCCTACCTTGCTCAATCTTTTCACCGTCTTGGGGATGGCTAGCCCAAAGAGACGTATTTTTATGCTGTTTTTTGATTCGATGGTTCAAAATACTAGGCAAAACACTCGTACCTTGAGCCGGAACGTGCAGGACAACAAAGATGGCTGCTGGTAAATCTGGTGGTAAATTATCCACAAGTTGAGCAAGCGCTTCTACTCCGCCTGCGGAGGCTCCGATAACAATAATGTTGTGTCCAGGCATTAGTTATTTCCTAAGTAGCAGCATCATTAAACTTGCGCTGTTAATTCACTACTAAATTTAAGCTAGCAGAGTTAGGCAATAAAAAACGATAGAGAATAAACTCCTCTATCGTTCTGCAATTCTTAGCTGGGCATATAAATAATACGCCCATACGATTACTTACTACTCAGCGCCTTGCGGTAGCAGTTCACGGCGCTGCTCAGAAACCACCTTCACAGTACCGCTTTCATCCACATCTACGGTAGCTGTGTCACCTTCTTTAATCCGACCTGACAGCAGCTCTTCAGCGAGACTATCTTCCAGCAAGCGCATAATCGCTCGACGTAAAGGCCTTGCTCCGTAGCTGGGGTTGTAACCCTCTTCTACCAAGCGATCTTTGAACCGTTCCGTAACTTCTAGAACAATGCCCTTCTCTGCCATTCGCCCAAACACTTCTTTGAGTAAAATGACGGAGATTTCCTTAACTTCGTCCTTGGTCAATTGACGGAAGACAATAATTTCATCCAAGCGGTTGAGAAACTCTGGACGGAAATACTGTTTCAGTTCTTCGTTTACCAGTGACTTGATCCGGTTGTATTGCGATTCTGCTAGGTCTTGAGAGAATTCAAAGCCTAAACTACCGCCACCTTTTTCAATCACCTTAGAACCAATATTGGAAGTCAAAATCAGCAACGTATTTTTGAAGTCTACCGTCCGACCTTTGGCATCGGTGAGGCGACCATCTTCCAAAATTTGCAGCAGCATATTGAATACATCCGGGTGTGCTTTTTCAATTTCATCGAAAAGCACTACGGTGTATGGGCGACGACGCACAGCTTCTGTTAATTGACCGCCTTCGTTGTAACCTACATATCCCGGAGGCGAACCGATTAATTTGCTGACTGTGTGACGTTCCATGTATTCCGACATATCCAGCCGGATCATTGCGTCTTCTGAACCGAAGAAATAAGCTGCCAATGCTTTTGTTAACTCAGTTTTACCTACACCTGTAGGCCCAGAGAACACAAAGCTAGCAATTGGTCGGTTGGGGTTCTTCAAGCCAACTCTGGCGCGGCGAATTGCTTTGGAGACTGATTTGACTGCGTCGTCTTGACCGATCAAGCGCTGATGCAAGGTATCTTCCATGTGCAGCAGCTTTTCAGATTCAGATTCAGTCAGCTTGTTAACTGGTACTCCCGTCCAAGAAGCGACAATGTGGGCAATATCTTCTTCGGTAACAACTGGAGACTCTTCACCTTCAGGGCGGCTTGAAGCTGCTTTTCCTTGAGCAATTGTGCGGATTTCTGCTTTGATCTCCATTTCGCGATCGCGCAGTTCTCCAGCTTTATCAAAGTCTTGACTGCGTACTGCGTCGTCTTTTTCTTTCAGCACCCGACGTAGTTCTTTATCTAGATCCTTTGCTGCTGGTGGTAAGGCTGAATTCATCAACCGCACTCTTGAACCTGCTTCATCAATCAAGTCAATTGCTTTATCTGGTAAAAAGCGATCGCTAATATAGCGGTCAGACAGTTTTGCAGCTGCAACAACAGCCTCATCAGAGATTTTTAGCTTGTGGTGCTGCTCGTAGCGTTCGCGCAGTCCATACAAAATCTCGATTGTTTCGTCTACCGACGGCTCACCTACCATCACTGGTTGGAAGCGACGCTCTAAAGCTGCATCCCGCTCGATGTGCTTGCGGTATTCATCAAGCGTAGTTGCTCCGATACACTGCAACTCACCCCGCGCTAAGGCTGGCTTGAGGATATTTGCCGCGTCGATTGCGCCTTCAGCTGCACCTGCACCAATCAGAGTATGCACCTCGTCAATCACCAAAATCACATTCCCGGCGGAACGGATTTCATCCATAATTTTCTTTAAGCGCTCTTCAAATTCACCTCGATACTTCGTACCAGCTACAAGTAAGCCAATATCTAAGGTTACTACGCGCTTATCTTCCAGAATATCGGGGATATCTTTGTTAGCAATCCGAGATGCCAAGCCTTCAGCGATCGCAGTTTTACCAACTCCGGGTTCCCCAATTAACACTGGGTTATTTTTGGTACGGCGACCCAAAATTTGAATTACTCGTTCAATTTCCTTAGCACGACCAACAACGGGATCAAGTTTACCTTCGCTTGCCATTTGCGTCAGGTTTGAGCCAAATTCGTCCAAGGTTGGCGTTTTTGTGCGTCCTGACTGACCAGTAGCTGAAACTTCTGCTGTTTCTCCCAGCATCCGAATTACTTGGGTGCGTACCTTGGAAAGATCAACTCCCAAGTTTTCTAACACTCTTGCTGCTACGCCTTCGCCTTCGCGAATCAAGCCTAAAAGCAAGTGTTCTGTGCCGATATAGTTATGTCCCAGTTGGCGTGCTTCTTCTAGAGATAGTTCTAGAACTCGCTTTGCTCGTGGTGTAAAGGGAATTTCTACAGCAACAAAGCCTGAACCGCGACCAATTATTTTCTCTACTTCAATCCGAGCGTCTTTGAGGTTGACACCCATAGATTTTAGTACCTTAGCCGCTACGCCTGTCCCTTCTCCAATCAGACCCAGGAGGATCTGCTCTGTGCCTACGAAATTGTGACCCAGGCGGCGAGCTTCCTCCTGGGCCAGCATGATCACCTTAATGGCTTTTTCTGTGAAGCGTTCAAACATGGCGTTTTTCCATCACCTGAGTCTTGTCCGGTATGCTGATTTTAGCATAGGCTATTTATCTGGTTTCCAGTTATGGTATGGACAACCAGGACGGTTTACCCCCCTTTTGAGGAGCAATTTCTTCATTTTGGGAGATTTTTGACAGTAATTTGCTTCTAAAAAAGTTTTTAAGTGAACAATATCTTTAAATTTTTGTTGGTTTATGCTTATACAAACTTCCAAACGTTTTTAATCACTTGACACTTAAATACTTATGCCACAACAACTTCTGTTAGCAAAACTTTAGAAAAATTGAGCTAAATTCGGCATCCCTGCCAAAAAATTATGCCTTGTGTTTGTTTGTTGGGCAAAATTTCTTGATTTTATAGCGTTAAGCCGTAGGCATCACTTTCTAAATATTTTTTTGGGCCATCAGATTTTTAGACTCATTTATTGCCTATCAAACATAAACTATTAGCATAAATTGTGCTTTTTGTCAAGAATAAGGATCGCTCAGTAGGGAATTCAAATTCATCTGTAAATCCCAGCCTACTGTTGTTAGGCGATCGCAAATTGCTGAGTTCCACACGGCTAAAGTTTGCTGAAATTCAGCATCTTGAAGGTCGCCGCGCCAGAGAATGAGAGCATCTTCACCAGTATCTTTGTAGTAACCCCGCCGTCGTCCAGCTGTTTTGAAGCCAAATTTTTGATATAAATTTAAAGCTTGTGCGTTAGCAGCGCGGACTTCTAGGGTGGCTCGTTCCAAGCCGCGATCGCAAGCTACACTAAGCAAGGCTAGAAGTAACGCATATCCTAAACCTTGGCGCTGGTAGTGGGGATGAACCGCTAAAAGTGTAATGTGAGCTTCTTCTAAAATTGCCCACATACAACCCATGCCTAGCAGAGATGAGGGACTAATAGGAAAAGATAAACCGATTAAATCACTGTTAGGGCTGTCTAATTCTCGTTGATATCCTTCTAGAGTCCAAAGACCACCAAAACACAGGTAGTCTAGTTCCAGAACTGCATTCAACATCTGGGGTGTAATTGGTTTCAGTTCTAATATCACAGGTAGCAATTGTAAACTGGAAACAAAACTCACTCACGCCTTTTAATTTAAGGACACTTCTTACCAATATGGTATCGACTCATCCTGCTGGGGTTCAAAATTCTGGTTCTCAGTATCTAACTGACTCAATTACCGCAGCAAATTCACCTAACCAAGAACTTCTACCTCTGACTGCGCGAGTTAATAGTCACGACTGCTTAGAAATTGGTGGTTGTGATGTCACAAGTTTAGTGCAGCAGTATGGTTCACCCCTGTATATTTTGGATGAGGAAACCCTCAGAACTGCTTGTCGCCAATATCGAGATGCTTTTAAACGTTATTATCCAGGTGTTTCTCAGGTACTTTACGCTTCCAAGGCATGGAGTTGTTTGGCTGTCTCGGCAATTGTGGCTGATGAAGGCTTAGGAATTGACGTAGTTTCCGGTGGCGAACTGTACACGGCCCTGCAAGCGGGTGTTAGTGCAGATAAACTTTACCTGCACGGCAACAACAAATCTGTAGCAGAGCTAACTTTGGCAATTAACTTCGGCTGCACGATTGTGGTAGATAACTGGCAAGAACTACACACCCTAGTCAACATAGCAAAACAGGACAGAGGAGCTAGTTCGGAGTATAAAGAATCCTTCTCCCCACGACTCACTACTCACGACTACGCAGCTAATATCGGCGAAGACGCTTCGCCGCTCGCTGCTTCACGACTCACTATTCGGATCATGCTGCGGCTGACACCAGGGATTGAGTGTCACACACATGAATACATCCGTACGGGACACCTGGATAGTAAGTTTGGCTTTGATCCCAATCAACTGGATGAAGTGTTTAAGTTTGTCAGCCAGGAACCTAGCTTGAATTGTGTAGGCTTACACGCGCATATTGGCTCACAGATTTTTGAACGCCAACCGCATCGAGATTTGGCTGCTGTGATGGTGCAGTGGTTGAGTAAAGCAAGTGATTATGGTTTAGCGATCGCAGAATTAAATGTTGGTGGTGGTTTAGGGATGCGGTATACAGAATCCGACGATCCGCCGAGTATTGCAGAATGGGCGAAGGCTATTTGTGAAGGTATCAAGAATGCTTGTGAAGTCCACGATTTGCCGTTACCGAAGTTATTGTGTGAACCAGGGCGATCGCTAATTGGATCAGCTTGTGTCACTGCTTATACGATCGGCTCATCAAAAATTGTGCCAGAAATTCGTACCTACATTAGCGTAGATGGGGGTATGTCTGATAATCCCCGCCCGATTACTTACCAATCGGTTTATCGCGCGATCGTGGCTAACAAAATGTCAGCACCTCTAACAGAGACAGTAACAATTGCTGGAAAACATTGTGAATCTGGAGACATTTTAATTAAAGAAGCAACTCTACCCAAGACACAACCAGGAGATATTCTTGTAGTAATGGGAACGGGTGCATACAATTACAGCATGGCTTCTAACTACAATCGCTTGCCTAGAGCAGCAGCAGTGCTAGTCAGTGCTGGAGAAGCGAATTTGATCTTGCAGCGTGAAAGTTATCAAGATTTGCTAAGACAAGACTGTTTACCGGAAAGGCTAAAGATTCAGCGTAGTTAAAGGCAAGAGGCGATCCCCCCTTTCCCCTCATCCCCAGAGGGGGCCCCATGCCCCCCCTTCTTAAGGGGGGAGGCAAGAGGCAATAAATTTATCTCCTCACCTCCTCTCCCCACACAAAAGATAAAGGTTACCTGTATTTAATGAGAGATTGGTGGAAGCAATGGCTGACAGACTTTGGCTGGACGCAGTCCTTATTGCTTCGCAGTCTTGATGTGGGTTTGGTTCTGGCGCTCACATACATGGTGCTTGTGATTATTGGTGAGCGCCGTACCCTGTGGATGGTGCGGGGATTTATTGTATTGATGTTGGCATCAGTAATAAGTACGAATCTGAAGCTAACGCTGTTAAGTTTTGTCCTCGACAAGTTAGTGATTGGTTCTGCCGTAGGCATGGCAGTTGTGTTTCAGTCAGATTTTCGCCGATTTCTAGAACAGCTAGGGCGCGGGGAATTTGGGCAGCTGTTTCAACGCTCTCGCCGAACTATTCCTAAGCCTGATAGTGTGATTGATGAAATTGTTGATGCAGTTAAAGAACTTTCGCAAAACCGCATTGGGGCTTTGCTAATTTTAGAAGTTGATAGTCCAATTGATGAGCGAGATTTTTCGGTCCCTGGAGTAAAGCTGAATGCCGAAATTTCTAAGGAACTGCTACAAACAATTTTTCAACCTAAGACCCTATTGCATGATGGAGCGACGTTAATTCGCGGTTCTCGGATTATGGCATCAGGAATAATTTTGCCTCTTTCTGGACGCACGGCATCACGTCAGTTAGGTACACGCCATCGAGCGGCAATGGGAATTACTGAGCGTGTCGAAAATTGTGTTTGTGTTGTTGTCTCAGAAGAAACAGGTTCAATTTCTTTAGCAGAAAAGGGAACACTAAATAGACCACTAACCAGCAGTAAACTGAAAGAACTGTTGGAAGAGCGATTTTCCCCATTGGTGGAACGTGAAGCTGTTGCCCCTAGTCTGCTAAGTTTAATTCGCCAGATTAGCAATAATGGATTTCTACTGGTTTCCCGTTTACTGGGGTTAAGATCACCAGCATCTCGAAATAAAAAATGAATGCACCAATTGTGTTAGAATTGCCCCCTGATTTAAAACAAGAACGCCTGCCCAAGCACGTAGCAGTGATTATGGACGGAAATGGTCGGTGGGCTAAACGGCAAGGGCTACCACGCATTATGGGTCATAAGAGGGGCGTTGATGCGCTTAAGGATCTGCTGCGCTGTTGTAGAGATTGGGGCGTACAGGCGTTGACTGCTTACGCTTTTTCGACGGAGAACTGGGGGCGACCTCTGGAGGAAGTTGAGTTTTTGATGACTTTATTTGAACGGGTATTGCGGAAAGAACTGCGGGAGATGATGCAGGAGGATGTGCAAATTAGATTTGTGGGAAATTTGAATGCCCTGCCGCGATCGCTGCAAGCTGAAATTTCGCGCTCAATGGCTGATACTCAAAACAATCGGGGGATCAAGTTTACAGTAGCAACGAACTATGGAGGACGGCAGGAGATTTTGGCAGCAACAAAGGCGATCGCCCTTCAAGTGCAGCAAGGCTTGGTGCAGCCAGATCAAATCGATGAGGCTTTGTTTGAAAGTCACTTGTATACAGCTGGGATTTGTGATCCAGATTTATTAATCCGTACCAGTGGAGAAATGCGAATTAGTAACTTCCTCCTCTGGCAATTGGCTTATGCAGAAATTTATATAACCGAAACACTCTGGCCTGATTTTGACCGCAGTGAGTTTCACCGGGCTTTGTGTTCTTACCAAGAGCGCGAACGACGGTTTGGCAAAGTGTAAAAAGATGAGGATTGAAGGGAGAGATGGGGGATAAGAAGAATATACCCTCCCCTTGTTCCCTTGTCCTCTTCTATGGTCCAGCGAAAATAGCTTGTTCAATATCTTTCCGGCTCAGGGAATATTTGAAAGAGCGTTGAATTTCTTGTCCTGCTTGTGCGGCTGGGAAATAACGTACTGTGAGTTGATCGACATCAAGAGAGAGTTCTGCTTGCCAATCAGTTCCTTGGACATACCAGCAATGGAGTTGTTCGGGATCTTGCTGGCAACCCTGGTTCCTTAGCCATTGCTCAATGTTGGGAAGGGGATGGTTGTATAAGGGAGTATCAGAGGAAGGAAGAGACATATATTAAGTTAGGGGTTAGGGTTGGATATTCGCTCCTGTGTTCTGTCTACTAATTCATGTATTGTAGGCAGTCGAGGGTTGACTTGCTCTTGTACTTGGGGTGGTTGTAGCACTACGGGTTGAAAAGCTGGATCGCCTCTCATTAAGCCAATGGCGATCGCGAGCAGTAGACAACCCAAAAGAGTTAACCCCAGAATAAACAAAGCAAAAATTTCTCCAGCTGAGAGCGGGCGGTCAGTTGGATCTAAGTAAGCAGACGAAGAATGCCTGATTTGCGATCGCGATGGACTGTTCAAGTCGGGTGGTGCTTGAATTACCGATAAGCGTGAGTAGCCAATCTTTAAATCATAAGTCAGCCGCCGCTCTGGATTGCTAAGTGTGGCATAAGCTTCGTTTAGTTGCTGAAATTTGGCAGTAGCTAGAGCGCTTGGCAGGTCTGTTGTATCTGGATGATAGCTCTTACTTAGTTCCCGATAGGCGCGGCGGATTTCTATTGCCGACGCTGTAGGATGCAGTCCTAGCAGTGTGTAATAACTCATCTGATTTAGCATTACGCTTTAGCCCAGTGTCAAGGGGGTTTTGCCCCTAATTCCTTAAGGAGACTCCAAGTTCACCCATCGCTACTTTTTAGTATTGCCCTGTTTTAACTTACGTAGTTCGACTCAAGGCGATTAAAAAGGGGTTTTCTGATATTTTAAATCTACTGCCTACGGTGCGGTTGATGTAAACTCAACTTTTAAATATCTTTTTTAGTCAATAGTAGAAAAGCGCGATCTCTAGATGCCAGATTTGTCACACTAAGTTGAGAGATAATCAAAGATTCAGAATCAGGCGATCGCATGGATGATCCTCAACACCTACTAGATATTGCTAAGTGTTATTTGCAGCAGTCAGTTTCTCCCTACGCCGCCATTATTGATAGTGATCCAGATGCCCTAAAAAAAGCACTTATTGGTCTAGGTGACCTGGGTTTATTGGCGCTGCGGGTTGGGTCACACTCGGGTGGATTGGATGTCAGCCAAGATATTTTTCACAACTTTCAAGAACTCGTAGCTAGATACTCTGGAGCATTAGCATTTCTCCAAACTCAACACCAAAGTGCTGCTGCTATGCTTGGTCAGAGTCAAAATCAGTTCCTTCAAGAGTATCTGCCGCACTTAAGTAACGGTAATGTTTTAGTCGGTGTCGCATTCTCGCATCTGCGGCGTGGAGACAATCCAGTTATTGCAGTTCCCTCTGCTGGAGGATATAAGCTGGAGGGATATGTGCATTGGGTAACAGGGTTTGGCTTGTTTCAAGAATTTATTGTCGCTGCTGTCTTGCCTGATGGCGGGGCAGTTTTTGGTTTAGTACCTTTTGGAGAAACGGCTCAAGGTTCAGTTGGTGCGATTAAATTTAGTCAGCCACTGGCTTTGGCAGCAATAACATCAACCAACACTGTCACCGCTACGCTGACAGGCTGGTTTCTACCTCAAGAGCGCGTTGTTTCAATCAAGCCTAGCGGTTGGATTCACGAAAACGACAAAAAGAATGTTCTTAATGCGACTGGTTTGGTTTTAGGATGTGCTACTGCTGGTCTTGATATTCTCCAAGCTGCCTATTTTACTAAGCCACTTTTCTTCATTACCCAAGCTTTTGAGAAACTCGACCGAGAACTTGCCGATTGTCGCACTGCGATCAGACACGCCCAACAACATCATGAGTCTTTTGACAAAAAACTGCAATTACGAGCTGGGGCGATTAATTTGGCGGTGCGCTGTGCCTGTGCTGCTGTGACAGTTTCGAGTGGTGCTGCTAATTATAAACACCATGCTGCACAGCGAGTTTATCGAGAGGCCCTTGTGTTTACTGTTTCCGGTCAAACAACGGCAATTATGCAGGCGACACTTGCCAGATTGGTAGGCGAGAGATTGTAAATTTATCTCCCGTGCTTCTCAAACGATATGAGGCACTCACCACAACTTGACGAGTTAACTCCTACTCTAGCGCCCGACGAGTGGTGAGCGGTAAGCTGGGTGCTGTGGTTGCAAGCTAATTCCTATAGATTTAGTAAGTGCTGAGACAGGCATATTTTTATGTTTGTAAAGGCTTGAGAACCTTGTGCAGGCGACAGGGTGAGCATAACAGGCAAACCAACATTAGCGGCATCGCGTGCGCGTGATAGAAATCAAGGCACAATTTTGATCTTAAAAAGCGTTATGCCTATGTACATAACGCTACGTTTTTGTCAAGATTAAACTAATTAGAATTTGCTAATTTTAAGGTTTAGCAGTAGCAGGAGTATTCTCTTGGAGAGTACGACTAGGGATATTGAGATTAATGTCTGGCATTTTTACTGGTTCAGGATTGGGAACCGTGATGTTGACATTTGAGGCTTTCTGTTGTGGAAATGAAACTGGTTTCTGGGTATTTTCAATAACAGTTGTTTTGTTGGAATTTGGATTAGTTTCTTGATTTAGGAAGAATGTGCCAACACCTAAGCCTACTAGGATAATACCTAAAAGCAAGCCAGTTGATGCAATATTGTTGTCACTAGCGATTTGATTATCTGTGTAAATTTCACTGTTATAGATTTCGCGTTCATGTTGTGTCATTTTAGATTAATAGAACTCGTTTAGGTAGTATTTATAGTTAGTTTGTTCAAAGCTTTAAAGCAGTGTTTAAGCATTAATAGCTTTTTAACTAACTTGATATTTATGTAATAAATATAACTTTGCTTTTTAAGTGACTAGCTCTATCTAAGGTAATACTGCTTATCAGTCCAAAGAAGGGTGTAATAAATTAGCTATAGTAAAAAGCACTATATCAAAAGCGATCGCCTTTACCAAGATCAAAAGGCGATCGCTGAACGAGTTACTATCTTCAGTACAATGAGGCACGTTTTTGATCTGAGGACACTTAGCGGGCGATTTTGGTATTAACAATAAGGTGTGCTTATGTGCTTTTCACGACTCAGCCTGCGTTACTTCCCCTACAAGCTACTTGCACCCTATCCTCAACAATCCGAGCTCTAAAATTTGGTATGCTTACTGTTTCATCATCTAGGCACTGTCCAGTTACAAGATTGAAGTTTTGCTTGTAAATTGGGGATGCTACTTTAGCAATGCCGTTGCGATCGCCTACAATTCCTCTAGACAAGACAAAAGCTTTACTAAACGGATCGTAATTACTGATTGCAAATACGTCTTCTGTGCTTCCAACTCGAAAAATTGCCACTTGTTCATCTGCAATTAAGGCACAAACTCCGGTATTCGGTGTGATCGCTGGTAGAGGACAAATATCTACCCAGTTGGTAATATTTTGTTGAATTGGTAATGCTTGAACCATTTTATATTCCGATTAACTTCAAGTTTTAGTAAGGTTAATTTTGTACTGCAAATCACCACTAAGACAGAAAGATACTGTGATGCGTCTTAGTGGTTTTTGATCAACTTATTTGGAAACACCTACTAAATATTTCTCGTGTTCGTAAGCTGGACGTTTTTGTCCGCGTTCCTGTACGTTGATAATGCTAGGATCGGACTGATCTGAATTAACAAAATGTCTGAACCGCTTGAGTTTTTCTGGATCTTCAATCGTCGCTTTCCATTCACATTCATAAGTATTAATTAGGTGCGCCATTTCTTGTTCTAACTCTTCGCCAATGCCTAGAGAGTCGTGAATAACAACCTGTTTAAGATAATCAATTCCGCCTTCAAGTTTGTTGAACCAAGTTGCTGTGCGTTCTAGTCGATTGGCTGTACGAATATAGAACATCAAGAACCGATCTAGGTATTTGATCAAAGTTTCTTTGTCTATATCTTCTGCTAACAAAACTGCGTGTTGCGGCTTCATTCCGCCGTTACCACACACATATAAATTCCAGCCTTTTTCAGTCGCAATTATGCCAAAATCTTTACTTTGCGCTTCTGCACATTCGCGGGTACAGCCAGAAACAGCAGACTTGAGTTTATGAGGCGATCGCAAACCCCGATATCGCAGTTCTAATTCAATCGCTAAACTTGTAGAATCCTGCACACCAAAGCGACACCATGTACTACCAACGCAAGATTTAATTGTTCTTAGCGCCTTACCATAAGCGTGTCCCGATTCAAATCCAGCATCTATTAATCGCTGCCAAATATGTGGTAATTGATCAACTCTTGCACCTAAAAGATCAATTCGTTGTCCACCTGTAATTTTGGTGTAAAGTCCAAATTCTTTAGCTACTTCTCCTAATACAATCAATTTATCTGGTGTAAGTTCTCCGCCTGGTACTCTAGGGATAACTGAGTAAGTGCCATCTCGCTGAATATTTGCTAAATAGGCATCATTTGTATCTTGAAGAGAGATGTGGGGTTTCTCCAAAATATACTCATTCCAAGTAGTAGCAAGAATCGAAGCTACAGCAGGCTTAGAAATTTCACAACCTTGTCCTTTACCGTATTTTTGAATTAACTCTTCAAAGGTGAGAATTTTATGAGTTCTTACTAGATGATAAAGTTCTTGACGAGAATAATCGAAGTGTTCACACAAATTGTTCTTAACTTCTAAACCTGCTTTCTTCATCTCAGATTTAAGCAGATCCGTTACTAATGGTACGCAACCACCGCAGCCTGTTCCGGCTTGAGTACATTTTTTGACGCTGGCAACATCAGTAAAGTTATTTTCTTGAATTGCAGTACAAATTTGACCTTTACTAACATTATTACAAGAGCAAATTTGAGCCGTATCTGGTAAACTTTCTACACCCATTCCTACGTTGGGTTTACCTTCGCGTGGAGGTAACAGCAAGTCTTCTGGATGAGGTGGTAAAGCAATATTATTTTGAACAAATTGCAGTAGTGTACCGTATGCTGAAGCATCTCCGATTAAAATCCCACCTAAAAGACGGCTACCATCTTCATTCAGTACAAGTTTTTTATAAACACCTTGAACTGCATCAGTAATAGCAATTTCTTTAGCGCCAGAAGTTTTAGCAAAGGCATCTCTAAAACTGGCAACATCTACGCCCAAAAGTTTGAGCTTTGTAGACATATCTGCGCCTGTAAAAGTGCTGGTGGTGATGTTATTAAAAATATCTGCCACTACACTTGCCATTGTATAGCCAGGAGCAACTAAGCCATAGATCCGGCTTTGGTAAAGGGCGCATTCACCAATGGCATAAATATCTGGATCAGAAGTTTGACACTGTTCGTTAATTATAATACCACCGCGATCACCTACTTCAATTCCGCAGTCTTTAGCAATTTGATCGCGCGGGCGAATTCCAGCTGAAAACACAATCATATCTGTTTCCAACTCAGAACCATCAGCAAAAATCATTTTTGTGACTTTGCTATCAATGCTGACAATTTCTGTAGTTGATTTACTTGTATGAACTGAAACTCCAAGTTCTGCTATTTTGTTGCGTAAAATATTACCACCTGCATCATCAATTTGCACTGGCATCAGTCTTTGGGCAAACTCTACTATATGAGTTTGTAAACCCATATTTTTAAGGGCGTTAGCACATTCTAACCCTAATAAACCACCACCAATAACTACGCCAGTTTGACAATTCTTAGCATAGCTAGACATTGCCTCAAGGTCTTCAATTGTTCGATAGACAAATGTCCCTTGAGTATCATTTCCCTTGATTGGTGGTACAAAGGGATAAGAACCTGTAGCTAAAACAATTTTGTCGTAATTAACTATTAAACCATTAGCAGATGTAACTGTTTTTTCTTCGCGATTGATAGCAACTACGCGATCGCCAATATGAATTTTAATACCATTTTCTTGATATAAGCCCATTGGTCACAAGTTAAGGTTGTCAAACAATTGTCAAGAGTGAGACTTAGATGGTGTAAAACTCATAGCAGATAGGGTATAGAGAGGTGAAGCCATGAGTCGGAGTAACCGTGACCATGCTAAAAA